>VMSU01000106.1 GCA_013792005.1 Desulfobulbaceae bacterium | reverse complement strand
CGGCCAAAGACCTTGGCTGTTGAAATGGGAAATTCTATCATCTCATGGTCCGGCAGCTTGTACTTAAAACGCGGGGCATCCGGGATACCGTAGATATCATGCCGGATCGGGAAAATACTTGAATCATACTTAAAACCAAGTTCTTCCAAGATGTCCAGTGCCCAGAGGGATTTTCTGGTGATGGAGTAACTTGGCGCCCGGTAGCTTACAATTTCACGGCCACTGATTGCCTCCAGGATATC
Source organism: Desulfobulbaceae bacterium (assembly GCA_013792005.1). Taxonomy (NCBI): domain Bacteria; kingdom Pseudomonadati; phylum Thermodesulfobacteriota; class Desulfobulbia; order Desulfobulbales; family Desulfobulbaceae; species Desulfobulbaceae bacterium. The sequence goes on along the minus strand of VMSU01000106.1, from coordinate 38,466 downwards.
TTTCGCCTTTTTGGTGTCTTCTCGAAATTCTTGCGGCGTTAAGGTATATATCCGGCGGTGGCGATAACTATGGCACCCAATATCATGGCCGCCATTGACAATACTTTGTACCAAGGCTGGATAACGTTCGGCTATCCAGCCGACAATGAAAAAGGTTGCCTTGACCTGATGCCCATCAAGGATATCAAGAATAACTTGAGTATTACGCTCGACCCTGGACGGCATACCATCCCAGGCGGCAGGATCGACAACATCGTCAAAGGCCGACACCTGATAGTAGTCTTCAACATCGATTGTAAGATATCATAATATACGCGGCCACAAATAGTGCCGAAATAATAGTCAGGTTAAGCAATCAAGATGCCGTTCGCCCGGATTTCATGAACCAGAGGAATCCAAGTGTCACGCTCATAAGATTCGGTAGCGAGCGGCACGGGATGCAACCGAAAATCGATTCGCCAGGCGAGTTTATTGAGCATAGCGCCCTCGCTGTATCGATTTTTACCGAAATCAGATGACACAATAGCCACATCGAGATCGCTGTCTGCTGTTTGTTTTCCCCGCGCCACCGAGCCATAGACGAAAACCTTATCAACGTGGATCCCTTTCGCCTCAATGACTGCTATAAATCTTCTCACGATATCCCTGACTTTTTCCGTAACCATACATAGACCTTTTTGATTGCGCGAAATTTATCTCTTGCGAATTCCGGCGTACATTTCTGATAAAATTCCATCTTTACATCCGGATACCGCGCCTCTGTGTGAAATTCCATAAATTCGGCCAGTTGATCCAATATTGCCTCGGGCAAATCAAGCCCTGTGCGCCCTGCAAGGATAATAAGTGAATGCGAAAACGGCGCATGGTCGCCTGTATGCTTAACAACTAGAGCCTTGAGAAGCTTTTCTAGGGCAAGATGCCCAAAAAAAAGGGCATACGGATATCGCCTGGAACGCATAAGTGACGAACCTGTATCCATATCGTATATTGCGCTTTCGAGCCAATAGACAATAGTCTTGCCGATGTCGATTTCTTTCTTGCCTGTCATGGCCGTAAGTGAATAGTCCTTTAAGAAAAGTGCCGTTGCGGGACTTGGAAAATACTGATATACCGTTTATCAAGCTATCGCATCTCGTCATTCCAGCATGGTTCTAGCCGGAATCCAGCTCAATTTCTGGATACCAGCTAGGGGCATGCTGGTATGACGGCAACAGGAAGATGGTACTTTAATAAATTCCAAGTCTCTGATATTTGCCGTCTTGGCAACATGGTTCTCGCTGGTATCCAGCGTACATATCTCCTGATTTTCTTCACTTGCCATCCCAACTCATCAAACGTTTCTGAACCTATCAACCATGCTGCCACGCTGATAAAATACCTTACCCACCCGGACAATGCGTGCGCACAACACGGGATTCTCTATCTGTGCCAAAATCGACAGATCAACGGTATGCGGGATGTCAGAGTTATCAAGCTCCGAGGCCACCGAGACTAGGGTCTGGTAGTCCAGCCTGTCTCCTACGAGGGTCAGGTCGATGTCCGAGCCATTCTTGTAGGTTCCTTTCGCACGGGAGCCATACATGATTGCCTGTTCGATGACGGGGTAACGTGCCAAAACCGCACGAATAATGGCGCAAACGTTTTCCGAAAGACCGAACTCCATCACTCCGCCTGGACACAGCGCTGGGAGAATTCAGCAGAGAGCGCCTGGAATTCCTGGAAGAAACGGGAGAATACCGCTGCGTAAACTTTGTCTGCAATGTCTTGGTCGTAGGCGTGGGAGGTCAGGTTGCGGGAGGTGATCATCTCCATCCAGATCTCACCGTTCCCGATGAGCCCCCGCTTGAAAGCCTCACGCGTCGTGTCGCGGGAGCCGATCAGTCCCACATGCCCTTGGTATTCGAGGTAGTCTTTCAGGAGATTCCACGCGAGCTCGTGAGTGTATTCAAAGCCCTGAATAACCCCCTGCTTTTCCAGTTTGGAGAGCGGTCGTTGACCGGCAAGGTCAATGCTTTCCTCGAGTTCATGAAAGGCCTTGTTGAAATTATTGAACCGCTGTTGCCAGCGAACGTCTTCCGTCATAGGTTCACTCTCCGGCGGATTGATGTCATAAAACTCACAGACTGATATGACGCAGCAAGCCTGATCCCAAGAAATTTGCTACCCAGAGTGGGAGCCATGCCCAGAGAGCTGCCAAGTGCTCGCGTTTGCCGTTGGATGATGTACATACCCCATTGGCACTTTTTGCAGGCTGGCCAGCAAGATGCACGGTATGCCAATACAATGCCTGAGACTCGGCCCCCCACTGGGCCTTAAATTTTTATGTCCCTTCTGCTAGGGTCGAACGACCAAAGTCAAAGTAATCATGCCCTGAGTCCGCAGCATACTTCAAAAAGTTCCAGTTGAGAAGCATGTTGAGATACAAGGTATTGTATTCACGCAGAGTTGAAGCCCAAGGGATACAAACCCGCTTGCCGGTCATCAGAATAATTCCGCACTCTATCACTTTATCATCTTTATGAATTAGACCCATCCGCGCAGCATCGCCGTAATGATCCACGAACACCTTAATCCAACCCTTGGCGTGGACTAGGGAGCCAAGATCCCGCATATTGGAACTAATCTTCATTCAAGATCAACCAGAAACGGCAAAGGGAGAACGAACCTCTTTCTTTAGCAACATGCCAAGGGAGCGAACAAAAAATCACACAATAACCGATCAAAGCGAATAGCGGTCTTATTTAAATTGTTATAGTGCCGAAATTTTGACAAGGGCTTTGCGGCATGAATTCTTGGTTGCCCTGGATCAACCTCCCAGGGATGCAGATAAAAAACAAAGGGTTGTTGCTCATCTCTATTGATCTTCGTCAACAAAATCTTGGTCAGCCAATAGGGAAAAAGTCTAAAATAACCACCTCCTGCCGCCGGGATGTTACGGCCAAAGACCTTGGCTGTTGAAATGGGAAATTCTATCATCTCATGGTCCGGCAGCTTGTACTTAAAACGCGGTGCGTCGGGGATGCCGTAGATATCATGCCGGATCGGAAAAATGCTTGAGTCATACTTAAAACCAAGTTCTTCCAAGATGTCCAGTGCCCAAAGGGATTTCCTGGTAATGGAGTAACTTGGCGCCCGGTAGCTTACAACTTCACGGCCACTGATTGCCTCCAGGATATCTTTCGCCTTTTTGGTGTCTTCTCGAAACTCTTGCGGCGTTAAGGTATAGATCCGGCGGTGGCGATAACTATGACACCCAATATCATGGCCGCGATCGACAATACTTTGCACCAAGGCTGGATACCGTTCGGCGATCCACCCGACGATGAAAAAGGTCGCCTTGACCTGATGCCCATCAAGGATATCAAGAATGACCTGAGTATTACGCTCGACCCTGGACGGCATACCATCCCAGGCGGCAGGATCAACAACATCGTCAAAGGCCGACACCTGATAGTAGTCTTCAACATCGATTGTAAGATAATTTATTATTGGCTGTGAGTGCATCAACAGAAAAACCCTGCAAGGTGGTAGAGTAAGATACCCAGGGAAGCACCCACGATCATCATTGCTTATCTCCCAGACTATCACATAGTCCTGTTATCGCTTGTTCGATAATTTCACCCTTTACTTTGCCCGCGATTTTCACTATCAGACTTTGTGCCAGTGTGAAAACCTTTTCAGTTCGGATCCAACTCTGGCAGGGTAATGTGCCGAACTGTAAACATTCTGCAGTCAACTCTACTGCACCCGGATGATAGCCCTTTGAAGTCACGGCCAAGGCGATAAAATCACCATTGCTGTCAGGAACGGTACGCATTAAAATGGGACGCTTCTTGCTACTTTTCAGATCAGAGAATGGAAACGGTATCAGCACAATACTTCCAGTCTCAAACATCCTTCCATACCTCATCCTCGGTATTGTCCCAGATGTGTAATAACACACTCTCTTGAGCCAGCATTAAATCATCAGGCCTTGGATACTCCTGTTTCCCCTTAAGGTATCCGACAAAATCAAGCACCTCTCTGGCCATAGATTCTGGTAATGTTTTTACCTGATTATAAATAATTTCTGCCGTATTCATTGTCGGATTCCTTAAATTTGATGAATTCGTAAACAATCACCAAAATTTTGACCCGCGTGCGCAACAAAAAACATGTTGCTCACGCTACATCTACTAAAGCTAGAATCAGGTTTTATTTTAATTAGTTACGTTTTCTGGATGCCGGGTCAAGCCCGGCATGACGAGAGAACTTTTGACTGTCGAGTACTTTATCTGATTAACGACAAATGGACACCTCACCCAACATTTCGTCACCCCAGCACTCAGTTCATTCCTCGCTTGACGGAGATGATTTTAGCTGGGGTCCAGTGCGTCACAGTGGTCTGGGTTCCGGCTGAAAGCATAGTATGACGAGAAAATACGTATATGCACAGTTTCAGAACAAATGTGCCAAAGAAGAACTACCGGGCCCCCTTCTGAAACAAAACTGTCTTCACCGTTTTAAAAACAATCCACAGGTCCATAATCAGAGACAAATTCTTTAAGTAATACAGATCATACTCTAATTTACGTAAGGCGTCTTCTTCGGAGGCCCCATAGGGATAACAGACCTGAGCCCAACCGGTTACGCCTGGTTTAATGTTGTGGCGAAGTGCGTAGTAAGGAATCTTCTTTGCCAACTCCTTAACAAACACAGGGCGCTCTGGCCGGGGTCCGACTAGACTCATCTCCCCCTTCAACACATTAAACAGCTGCGGGATCTCATCAATCCGGAGTTTTCGGATCAAGTTGCCGAATCTGGTCACCCGACTATCATTTTTTTTGGCCCAGACAGCCCCGTCTTTCTCGGCATCCTGACACATTGAACGAAACTTGATTACCTGAAATGTCTCTCCACGCTCGCCGACCCGATCTTGGGTGTAAAATATCGCCCCAGGCGATTCGAGTTTGATGACAATGGCACTGAGCAACATCAATGGACTCGCCAGAATCAAACCTACAGCAGAAAGCGCCAAATCAAAAAACCGCTTTCCGACTTTATTCATACGACCAATAGTAAACCCTTGCGAAAAAATAATCCAGTCAGGATTGACCTTTTCCACCATCAGCTTACTGGCAAGCTCCTCATAAAATCCAATGCCAGCCTCAATGTCGACGCCGTCTAGCTTACACTCAATCAACTCTTCGACAGGCATGGTCCCACGCCTATCCTCAAGCGCCACGATCACCATCTCCGCTTGATACTCACCACATAAATCATCAAGCTTCCGTTCACCCAATCGAAAAAACGGGATCCGGTGCAGATCATACTGTGGTTCTCCCCCCCCGACGATGGCGACAATCTTATACCCCGAATCAAGGCTATCCACGACCTCATGAACAATGCATCCGGCCAAGTCCCCACACCCCAATATAATAATGGGTTGGGCAAAAAAACGGCGCCCCAAGGCAATCACATAAAAAAACCGCCAGGCAGCCAAGGCTCCACAGATAACAAAATAACCGGCCCAAAAAATACTGAGGGGGATGATCACTACGGGAAACAAATAATACAGCCCGGACAACACTATACAACCAAAACCGAAGGCCTGAGTCATCCGAGTAGCCGTATCGGCAAACGAAGAGTAGACATTCAAATCATACAGATCAAAAAAATACAGACTGAGCTGAAAAATTACCGCGACTAAGCCGGACCGCAATACGCTGACAGTAACCGCGTCGATAAACTGCTCTTGGCCCAAAAAGACCAAATGCATCAACACCAGCGCCGAAAAGATCAATACCCCTTCAGTGAGAAAAAAAACGATCCGCCGAACCGGATAATATTTACCTGAGATATATGGCATTGCGTTGATAGCAGAATTGGGGCCTTTCCTGGTCCTAACAAGGAAAATGCCCATGAACAGGCAACCCGAAATGTCATGCCTGCATAAAATGCCAAATAGACCTATGGCACTTAGGAATTATAAAAATGCTGTCTAGCTATGCTGTCATCCATGCTCCTCGCTAGATGCCAGCTAAAAATATGATGGATGATTCGAGACTTGGCAAACAGTATATCATTAATTGCTGAGTCCCTTAAGTCAAAGGCATTAAGCCAAAGCCCTCGCCAAGTGTAGCTGATAGATTAAGCTCTCTGTTCCTGTATCATCCTTTGGTTGAGTATTCGGCATAACCCGCGGCATAGTAACCGTACTCATCGTAACCCGACATCTTGGCACTCAGCTTATTCGCCTGGTAACCATTAAAGACAACACCAATGATCTTTTCAGCTCCTAACGATTCCACCAATTGCTTGATTGTTTCCCTATCCCCCATCCCCCAACGCACGACAAGAATAACCCCATCCACATGCTTGGCTAAAACTGCCGTTTCCGAGGCCACCACTGAGGGAGGGGTATCGATAAGAATGAATCGATCATCATAACGACTTTCCAACTCTGCAAACATCGCCTCGACTTTGGCAGACCCCAAAAGCTCGGCAGGGTTCGCAGGCCTTGGTCCGCTAGGAATAAGCGAGAGCTTTCGCATCCCGGTCTTGACGATTAACCCACCAAGATCTTCCCCTTGCTGGAGATAATTGACCAACCCTCTCGTCCCGTTGACGTTAAAGAGAGTGGCCAGCCGCGATCGTCTGAGATCGCAATCAACCATCAATGCATGTTGATCAAGGCCTTGGGCCAAGGAGACTCCGAGATTCGCGCAAACAAAGCTCTTGCCGACTCCAGGGACAGTGCTGGTGATTAAAATCTTTCGCAACGGGCTACCCGAGGGAGGGTGGAGTATCTGCGTCCGCAGAAGCCTGAAATTCTCTGCCAAGGGGGAAAAAGGTTCAGAGAAGGCCTTCAATTTCTCATCCCAGCCATCAACTCCAGTAATTGCCTGATGAGACGGCGTAACATGAGCGTGGCCCTCCTGTGCTTTTACTGCTGGGATATGTGGCTCAACAGTTGTGGCTGCTGACTCCGATGATCTCTCCCCAGGCAAATGCACTTCCTCATGCGCCATTCTTTCGCTCACAGGGACACTGTCCTGGTGCTCATCCCCCAGCGCTTTATGTAACGCCTTAAATACTTTTCCCACGCATGCTCTCCAATAATTATACTTTCATGACCCAAGCCAACACGTTAGTTCTTCATATTACTACCTTCCAAAATTCAGGATTTCCCTTAAATCCCCAAACTGCTGTAGCCAGTTAAAGCACATCTCCGGCTCAAACAGATAAAGAGCGCCTGCGCCCCCTGCCATGAAGATAATAAGTCCTGCAATCACCCAAAGGTACAAACCGGAACGTTTAGGCTTTTCCGCCACCAAGGGTACCCCCACAGTCGTTGAGGGGGAAAAAGACATCTGCTCCCCTGGTATACGAATCTCCCGCACACAATCCCTGATAATGGCGACATCAATCACCGGCTTTCCTTCTGCAAAACCGGCAAGCATTGCCTGATCGCAGAGCACATTGATTAAACGGGGCACCCCATGTCCTTCGGTATGAATAAGACGGATCGCATTGTCACTAAAGATATCCCCCCGTTGAACCCCGGCTTTAGCAAGGCGAAAGAGAATGTAGCGTTTCGTTTCCTCTTCAGCAAACGGCTGGAGGTGAAACCGGATGCCAATCCGTTGCCGTAGGGGCAAAAGTCGCGCATCACCCAATCGCTCATTCAACTCCGGCTGGCCAACCAAAAAAACACTCATCACCCCGAAATCTTGATACTCCTGGTTCGAAAGCAGCCGAATCTCCTCCAGAAGCTCCACCGGAAGGACATGGGCTTCATCAATAATCAGAAGAACCCGTTCCTTGTTCTCGCGGCATTGCTTAAGAAAATCGGCAAAATCGAGCAGAAATTTCGCCTTGTTACCCTCATACTCACGCAGACCGTATTTAGCTGCCAGATAGTAATAAAAATCGTTGAGGGAGAGGGTGGGGTTGGCGATCAAGCAAAGATGCACCTTGGCGTCTAACGATTTTACCAGAAGTTGCAGCAGAGTCGTCTTTCCGGTACCGACCCCACCGGTCAACAACAGAAATCCCTTACGGTCGATTACCCCGTAACGAAGAATCGCCAAGGCCTCCTCGTGAGCCTCGCTCATGTAAACTTTGTCCGGGTCAGGGATCAAGTCAAAGGCTTTACTGGTCAGTCCGTAGTAATTTTCATACATAAAGGTAACTACCTAGGTTAGCGGTGCTCAGTTACCGGTTTACAGTTGATGGCGTCGCAAAAAGTCCGATCTACTGCGTTGCGTGGCGGTTTTGCTCGTTCGGCATACCATATGTATGGCCTCACTCACAAAACACACCTCGCGCCTTGTATATCGCACCTTTTGCTTAGCCATCCCCGGACTTTTTGCGAGATTGTCACGGTCAAAAGAATCAACTAGCTATGATTCATCTTATGATACTTGATATTAGTGTGCCATCCGCTATTGATAGGATCACTCCCCGTCAACTGTCAACCGCAAACCGAAAACCTTCTAAGCAGTTACGGCGCATCAGACAATAATCCGACCTGTCTTGTAGAGGTAGGCCATCCCCCCCAGGATACCAAGCAGCAACACCGCTACCAGCGTCCACCAAAGGATAGCCTTGCGTCGTTTGGCCCTGATATCCATATCATTTTCAACCAGGGGAATAGCGCACACAACTGGTAGCTGCAGATAGGATTCAATTTCTGAGACATCCCGAAACGAAGAGTCTCGCATCTCAAGCAGAAAGGCAAGGGCGCAACCTACACCCACTCCCACCCCCAAGGCCATGAGCATGATCTTCTTAAAATCCGGACGGGTTGGTTTCTCCGGCAGGTACGCCGAGTCAACAATCTTGAATTGACTTCCCTTTTGCCGACGCTCCAGGCTTTCCGCAGCCCCGGCATCCAGATTCCTGGCAACAAGCTTTTGATAATTTTCACTCAATTGCTGATAATCACGGGTCAAGGCAGTCCACTCCGCCTCTCTAACCGGCGTCATGCTCAACCACTGTTCATATTGAGCTATCTGTTTCTTGAGCCCCTCACTTTCTTGATTCAAACTCATGATGTCCAGATCTACTTTTTTGAATTGCAGAATCAACTCATCAATTTGATTGTCACGGATCATAGCCCCTTGGCTGACACCAGTCCCACCGGCCGCCTCAGTTCCTGCTCCTTGCGCCAATCCGGCCGAGCTCTCTTCCAGTGCGGTCACTTTCTTTTGCATCCGCTTTACCTCAGGGTGGGTCTCGGTATAGCGGAGCTGAAGATCCGCTAATTGCTGCCGAGCCTGGGCCAATTCAGCAAGCGGGCCTCCAACCATAGCTCCGTTCTGCTTCACCGCTTCTCCCTGCCGTGACGATATATAATTCATCTGCGACAAAGCCTCCTTACGGAGAGTGATCTGCTCTTGAATCAGTACCTTAGTTCGCGCTAAGTCCTGGATACTGTTCCGGTTACTTTGAAATTGGGTCTGCAGGGCGATCAAACGGGCCGAGTTGGCATCGAACTGTTGCGGCATCTCATTATAATACTTCAACTTATAATCCCGCATGATCTCTTCTTTTTGGTCGAGATTCTTTTTGGAAAGCTCCAACTCATCCCCGACATAGGCCGAGGTCTCCGATGCTCTCTCCTCCCGATAGCGTAAATTCTCTTCAATAAAACGAGCGGCTAGGGCATTAGCCACTTGGGAAACCTTTTTAGGATTGCTTCCAGCATAGGATACTCTAAAAACATCCCCTTGCCCCTTACTGCCAACATTAATAGAGATGTCCCTCTTCCGCATCAGGTCAACCACATCCTCCATGGGCAACTTCTGTAACATCTCCGGATAGAGACTAAATTGCTTTACCATTGCCTCCAAACTGGTCCGACTGGTGACCTGTTGACTCAAGGTCGCAACCATCTCCTGAATCTCGGTAGCGACATCCCCTGGCCGTAATGTCGCTTTATTACCGGAATCAATCTTGGCCCGCTGATAAATCAACAGGGCCGTCGACTCGTAAACCTTCGGCATCTTGAGATAGACACCAAGACCGATGACAATCCCCACCAAAGCACATGAGATAATAATCCTGTTCCGCCGGACGATCAGATCAATATATTTTTTTATCTGTTGCCTTTGCTGCTGTTCCATTCCTGCTCCTTATTGCCCTACCAGCGCCACAATTCCTTAGCGGCTAAAAGCTTGATCGAAACCAAATGTTCAGTGTAATCATCCAATAAAGCCTCGGCCGTGTCAAACAAAGAGTAATTATAATCAAGAGACAGAGTGAACCAACGATTCAAACCATAACTCAACCCCGCGCCTGCCTGAAGCTGATCATAGTTGTTCTGGGTGTTCAATGACCAAGAACGCCACTGTCCATAGGAAACGTGGCCGTTTGACGATAAATTCTGTCTCAACGCGTAGCTCATATTGCTGCCAAGTTCCCATGAACGCCGAGACTTATCCCATCCCCCAACCTGGTCATCCTCGGCAGTAACCACATTACCAGTTACGGCAAGGACCCCTTTTTCAAAGGTTCGGCTCAAACCAAGATCCAAACTATACTCGCGTTCATCTACCGAAAGATCGCGACTTAAATACGCAGTGCCAAGGCCTGCCGTAAGCGCCGTCCGCTGATCAAAACTATGTTTCCAACCAAGATCGACACTCTGGTCCGTGATGTCACTCTGAGTCCCATCGAAGATAATCTGCTGGTAGGTATAATTCCAAAACACCAGATTCCTGGGGGAGATCTGAAAGTCTACCTGCAGATGGGGGCGATTGGCAGTGCTGTCGTCCGAAGTGTCATAGGTGTTAAAGGTCAGATCATACCCCAATTCCGCACGCCACTGAGGGTTAAACTGATAAGCGATCAAAACACTTGGCGCCTGCTCGACATGATCGGTCAAGTTACCGCTCTTGCTATCCTGGCTGGCAAAACGATAACCTAAGGACAAAAGACTCTTTTCGGCAAACTCATACTCTGAGACTACAGCCATTGATGACGTCCAATACCGTTGCCTGCCACCACTACCCTCAAACAACAATCGATCAACCTGTTGTCGTTCTGAAGCACTTACGGCGTCATAACGCTTTTGAAACTGAGAAACAACATAACCCAAATGAATGGTCGGGTCCCAGGACAACTCCGGAAACAATATTCGGACAATATCGGCCTGGGTCGGTGCATCCGCTCGAATAAAATTCTGTGTAACATTCAAGTTCTTTTGATCTGTCTCAAAGCGCAAGGTATCACTATTGGTATAATCACCGTTCACCTTTACCCGCCACCGAGACGACAGCCCCTTGTCGGCAAGCAATGACAAAGCATGGACCATCTCATCATCTTCACGGCGAAAATTGTAGCCAAAGTTAGGGGCATAAGTCAGAGCCAAGCTATCAGTCAACCCTTTGGAAGTAAGGGTAAACTGAGGAGCCAGCAGACTCTTCCATTCCCCTTTTCGATAATTATCAGATTTATACACATTGGAGTCGTAGTTGGAACCAACCGCCATAGCACCGGTCAAAATATTCTGCCGGGCAATGGAATACTCCGGCGTAACAATTGTATTCAATGCCACAACCAAGGCAACAACTCCAACTCTTTGGACCATAACAACTCGAAACATGTAAGCATTCATTTTCATGATTCGCTTATCCTGAAAAATAGATGTAGTTCACGGCAAGCCACCAGCACTAAATCATGGCACGATAATGGTATCGCCCGGCTTAACCAGAGCGTTCTGCGGCAGATTCTGGCCATTGACCAAGGCCTCATAATTGAAGGGGACAATAGTCTCTTTTCCACCCTCATGCCGAACAATTGAGATCCGATCAGTCTTGGCCCACTCCAGAAAACCGCCGCTCTTGGCTAAAGCCTGAAGCACGGTGATAGGAAAATCAATAGGAAATTCACCAGGTTGCTTGATCTGGCCGATAATATAGTACCGCCAGCTCTTGCTCTGAACCAGCATCACCGACACTGCCGGCTCGGCGATCACAGCCCCGTATTTTTCTTCCAGTACTTTCTTCAATTCACGGATCGTCTTACCTGCCGCTTCCACATCACCAACTAACGGCAGCGATATCCGACCATCAATACGAACCGACATGGACTGAGCAAGCTCTGGCTCCTTCCATACCATTATCTGCAGCTGATCGCCAAGACCGATAACATACTCGGATTGAGCCTCACCACCGGATGCGGGGCTTCCCTCACCTGCCAAAGCTTCTCCCACCCATACCAACGACAAGAGGATAAAAAAAATCCCAACCCCAAACAACCCTCTCAACGCCACTTGTGCCAATCTAACCATGATATCGTCTCCTCATTTTCAGCGTCACGCTCACCACACTCCACTACCATGCCCAGTCACAACATTCTTGATGGTCTCTAACCTAACTAAAATTCTACGAGACATGCCCACCTCTTCTGAAGCAAGCTTCCCTTAACACCCCAAAAAGCATGGACGCCTAGCACCACCGTATTATAGCCTAGGTGGGATTTCTTTTTTTTGCAATAAAATATACCGGGTTAACATTTTTTAACACGCCCTCTGCCACAGAAGTGCAACCAAACAAACCTGTTGTTTTTTTACTGCCCATCTGACATATTAAAAACCTAAACTAGCTCTTGCTTAATTTTTTCGGGCCACCCAAAATTCATTCCACCTTTCAAGAATCAACCAATTACAGGAGTACGACATTGTCGAAAAAATACCTTCCCTTTCTCTGTAGTCTCCTCATTCTCTTTTCCCTGCTCACCGGCTGTAAAGACAAAGAGAAAGAAAAAGTTACCCATTTCGACAAGGGCATGGAGTATGTCAAACAAGACAACCCCAAAGCCGCTGTCCTGGAATTCAAAAACGCCATCCAGATTGATCCCAAATACGCTGAGGCCCGCTATCAGCTTGGCCTCCTCTACCTCGAAACCCAGGAACCGGCCAACGCCTTAAACGAGTTGACCCGTGCCGCCACCCTCAACCCCGACAACCTGGATGCCTTGCTCAAGAGCGCTGAAATCCTCTTCCTCGCCCGGCAACCGGAAAAGAGTCGCGAACAGTTGAATAATCTACTGGCAAAAGATCCTGCCCATACCGAAGGACTGGCGCTTAAGGCCAATCTCGACCTTACCGACAAAAAGCTTGATGAGGCCGACAAGGCGATCAACGATGCCATCGCCCAATCACCGGACATGGCCAGACTCTACCTGACCCGCGCCAAGGTCTACGCTGCTCTCGACAAACTGGATGAGGCGGAGCAGGCCTTGCGCAAGGCTATCGAACTTGAACCGGACAACATCTCCTTCCATCAGGCCTTGGCCAGCTTTTATATCAGCCGCAAACAGACAGATCAGGCCGAAACGCAGCTCAAGGCCATGAAGGATAAATTTCCCGCCTCCGCAGGCCCCTATTTCTCCTTAGCCTCGTTCTACCTGCAGAACAACAGTGCCGACAAGGCGCAAGAGATCATTGCCCAAGGCATCGAGAAAGACCCAAAAAATCCGGACTTCAATCTCCTCCAGGCCGACATCTACAAACAACAGCGAAAATACGACGAAGCCGAGGCACAACTCAAGGAAGCCCTTGGCAAATCGGCCCAACCAACGAATGTCCAAGCGATGCTCGCTGACCTCTATTTTGATCGCCAGCTCTATGACAAGGCCAAGGCCGAAGTCGATACGATTCTTAAAGCCAACCCCAAACATGGCCGAGCCAACCTGGTCCAGGCCAAGTTATTGATCAGAGACGACAAGCAACAAGAGGCCCTGGCCCTCCTGGACCCCCTGATCAAAGAACAACCGGAATGGGGCGAAGCATACTACCAGAAGGGCCTCGCCCATCTGGATTTAAGAGAGTTCGAACTCTCCCAAAAAGCGGCAACCGAGGCAGTGCGCCTATCACCAAACAACTCTGACGCCCACGCACTCATGGCCCAGCATCTATTACTGAACAATGACTTCGAAAACGCTGGCAAAGAAGCGGGCATAGCCTTGCGATTAAGACCTAATAATTTCCGGGCGGCTATTATCATTGGCCAGAGCCTCTATGGCTCGAAAGACTACAAAAAAGCCTTCAAGCTCTACTCCGAGATGGGAAAGACTTTGCCCAACAACTCGGAGGTCCTACTCAACAGGGCTCGTTGCGCCCTTGCGCTCAAACAAACAGATACAGCCAAGGATGATCTCGAGAGCATTCTCAAGTTGAACCCCGATCACAGCCAGGCCTTGGCCATACTTGTGGCCATCCTCATCCAAAATAAAGATCAGGCCAGCGCTCTGGAGCGGGTAGCGCAACAGGTGGAAGCCGCACCAAACACCCCAGGCCACTTAATGCTTCTTGGCACCCTGCAGGCTGAACAAAAACTCTACCCCGAAGCCATCACGACCCTACAGTCTGTCCAGAAACTTACCCCCGACGCTCCCCAACCCTCGATGCAGATTGCCAAGATCATGGTCGTCACCAACCGCGCCCAAGAGGCGATCAGCGAGTATCAAAATCTCCTCAAGACCCAACCGAAATTTGTTCCCGCCATCATGGCATTAGGCACCTTACAGGAGCAGAGCGGTGACAGTGCAGCAGCCCAACAATCCTACCGCCAGGCCTTAGAAATCAACCCCAAGCTCGGTGTTGCCGCCAACAATCTGGCTTGGCTGATGAGCCAAGACCCACAAGCTGACCAGGGAGAGGCCCTTCGCCTGGCCATGGTCGCCAAGAGCGAACTGCCGGAAGAGGCCAGCGTCAGCGACACCTTGGGATTCATCCATCTCCAACGAAAATCATACAGCCTGGCGGCAAGTCAGTTTCAACAGGCCCTTGACGCCGAGCCTCAGAATCCAACCTTCAATTATCACATGGCCATGGCCTTAAAAGGGGATGGCAAGCTTGATCAAGCTCGGGAAGCATTAAATAAAGCGTTACACTCGCCAAATTTTCCAGAAAAAGACGCGGCCAAAGCATTGCTCGATACCATAAGATAGCCTGCTCTCACCATCTATCATGGCAAAAACATACGTGATCGGAGACATCCACGGCTGCTACCAGGCCTTCAAGGAGTTGTGGAGTAAAATCTCTCCTGTATCCGGAGATGACACTGTGGTCTTTCTCGGGGACTACATCGACCGTGGACCAGAGTCACGCCAGGTGGTCGAGATGATCTTGGCAATCCGCAAAAAACTCCCGGTGATCACCCTCCTGGGCAACCATGAGCAGATGCTGCTAAACTTTATGGAGGGTAGGGCTGAGTCTCCTTTTCTTGCCGTTGGCGGAGCCCAGACTCTGGTAAGCTACGGCCTCAATCCTCACAGCCGCGAGCGACTGATCCTCCCACAGGAGCACGAAGATTTTTTCCGCTATCTTCTACCGTTCTGGCAAAATAAAGATGCCATTTACGTCCACGCCGGACTGATGCCGTCGCGTCCCCTAGCCCTGCAGCCAAAGTCCTGGTTACTCTGGGCCAGAGATGAATTTTTTGCCAGTGACTACGATTTCGGCAAACCGGTGATCTATGGCCACACCCCTCTCAATGAGCCCCGAATCGAGCATCACCGAATCGGAATCGACACTGGCGCTGTCTACGGTGGCCAGCTCACCTGCCTTGTTCTGCCGGACCTTGAGTTCATTCAAGTGAGCAGCGACCAGTTCTGGCCTCCAGGAGAATCATTAGGAGCTTAATTGACTAGAGGGGGAACACTGCAATATACGCGTGCCCTTCGGCTCCGCTCAGGGAACGATGTTATGGTATTGCTTCGTTCCTTAAGCGGAGCCGAAGGGCCATGACACTTACACTTCACCAAGCCCTCACTCCATCTCAAATCGTCAGCATCCGATCCAAGGCCTTTTTGGCTTGCAGCGCTGTCGCCTCGTCAACCGTAATCTGATTGACCACCCGCCCTGCGGCCAGATGATCAAGCGTCCACAACAGATGGGCTGGATCAATCCGGTACATGGTCGAGCACAGACACTCCACCGGTGAGACCGACCGAATCTTCTTATCCGGATACTGCTGCGCCAGACGCTTCACCAGATTGACCTCAGTCCCCACCGCCCAACTGGATCCAACTGGCGAGTCGGCCACTGCTCTGATAATCATCTCAGTGGACCCATACTGGTCTGCCGCCAGCACCACCTCTTGGCGGCACTCAGGATGGACAATCACCTTAACCTTCGGGTCTTCCTGGCGCAGCGTCCTGATCTGAGCTTCAGAAAACTGCATATGTACCGTGCAGTAGCCGTCCCAGAGAATAACTTTGGCCTTCCTGAGGGCCTCCGCAGTATTGCCGCCCAAAGGCTCCTCCCGGCGCCACAGCACAATTTCTTCAGCAGGAATGCCCAACGCATGGGCTGAATTACGGCCAAGATGCTCATCCGGAAAGAAAAATACCTTTTCCCCGCGCCCCAAAGCCCAGGTCAGTACACGTTCAGCATTTGAAGAGGTGCAGACCGACCCACCCTGCTCCCCGACAAAGGCCTTCAACCTGGCCGAGGAATTCACGTAGGTCACCGGGGTAATCAACTTGGTATCGGTTACAGACGCCAACTCCTGCCAGGCCTCCTCAACGCCTTGCCTGCTTGCCATGTCCGCCATAGAGCAACCGGCGGTCAGATCAGGCAGAATAACGACTTGACGATCTGAGGTCAGTATATCTGCCGACTCGGCCATGAAATGCACCCCGCAGAACACAATAAAACGCTTGCCATCGGCTTCAGCCGCCTTTTTGGCGAGCTTGAGCGAATCGCCAGTCTCATGGGCAAAGGTAAAAATTGCGTCCTGTTGATAATGGTGACAAAGGATAAGTAGATCATCTCCCAACTCACGCTTTTTAGCCGCAATCCTGGCGGCTAAAACCTCTTCCCTTTCCTCACGGTACTCAGGGCCGATATCGACTTGATTCACTGGTTGCATAGGTTACCGCCTCACACTGTCCTTCCGGGCAAACGCGCCGGTATTTTTTCTGGTAACACACAAAATATGATGGTCTTGCAAAAAGTCACGGGATGGCTAAGCAAAAGTGCGCTGCAACGCAGTAGATCGGGCTTTTTGCGACGCCATCAAAATATGACTGTGCCAAAAATAGGAGCCCACAGAGGTTCCCCCTGTGGGCTCGTGATAAATATTACTGTCTTACAAAGAAGCGTCTACACGGATCTAACCCATGAGGCGCATGGCCCCTTATCGCCATCAGACTCGCCAAACTTCACGATGTCTCCCTCGTTCATCTGATCCATCTTCAGATCCTTCAGGGCATTCTCATGAAAATAAACCTCCCGACCGTCCAGGGCAGTAATGAATCCGTATGACTCATGGGGCACCAATTTCTTCACTACCCCCTCAATAATACCACTCTCCTGGGCGCTATCACCAACCTTAACCGTCTGACGACGCTTACGCTGCAGCTCCTTCAGCTGTAAGCCCAAGGTATCGAAGGCATCACCGAGCACCGCCTTGATGTTCTCCCCCTTCCTCTTCACCACCACGGTATCGTTGGGCACGGAAGCCACCACCTGAAGTTCATAGCCACCCTCCTTATGGGAGGCCGTTCCAAGAACAGTGACCCGCAGATTGTGCACCAATCCTGGGTGGTGACGGTCGAGCCGGGCCTTTTCTTCGTCAATCTTTTCTTGCCAAGACTTTCTGATCTCGACATTTCGGCCTTCTACTTGAAGCTCCATAGAAACCCTCCATTGATGTTATCAACAAGCACCGGCGCTCTGTCTTCACAGCGACACCGGCGCACCACAGGGCAGACACCCTCAGCCCCTACCGCAACGCGGCACTGCATCACATTCACACAAAAACAACTCGTAACTGCTCAGCTTCCCGGTTTACGGTTGTCAGTTAACGGTTAGTGATTTCTACATAATGGCTGACCACTCACAGAATCAGCAACATAGAATGATTCATGACATCTGTGATGTCTGTTAACCGTAAACCGCTAACTGATCACCATCAACCTGGATAGTGACCCATTTTCTTTAATAATACACAAAGGTATCAGTGTTTACCAGTTTGTTTCTCAACATGGATTAAAAATCAAATACTCTTACCCGGCAATCCGAGCCAGGATGGCATCCTGCCTCCGTAATGAGTCCTTCACCCTGGCTCGTTCTTCTGTCCCATCACTCAAAATTTTCCCCAACGACGTCAAGGCATTACGAATCTTCTGATGATCATGGCAGATCAGTACCAAATCAGCGCCGGCAAGAAAGGCCTTGACCACTGCATCCGGAAACGCCATAAACTTTTCTATCGCCCCCATCTCCATATCATCGGTAATGATCAACCCATCATACCCGCATCGCTCCCGCAACACCTCATGAATCACACGGCGGGACAACGTCCCAGGTAAAGACCCGTCCATGGCCGAATACACGGCATGGGAAGTCATCACCGCGGCCACTCCAGCATCAATTGCCTCAACAAAAGGTACCAAATCATGTGCCATCAATCGCTCGACCGACAAGTCAACGACCGGAAGATCCAAGTGCGGATCAAGCAGCGCCGAACCCAACCCTGGAAAATGCTTGGCACAGGCTGCGACACCTGCCGACTGCAATCCCCCGACCACGAGAGCACCAAGCTCTGCCACCCGCTGAGGATCATCCCCCAGACAACGGCGCTCCATGAACAATCCCTTTCCAACAGGGCACACATCTAAGACCGGGGCCAGATTGAAGTTGATTCCAACCGAAATCAGCTCCTCCGCACAGGTAACGGCATAGTGAAGGAGGCGTGCTTGACAATCGGAACTCTCGGCCAGGGAACGAGGCTCATCAAAAAGAGTAAAAGGCGGAGGTAAACGGGCCACCTGCCCACCCTCCTGATCAATGGCAATCAAGGGACGGGGCAATCCCTGCCGAACACACGTCTCTCGCAATTGCCGACACAGGAGAGACAACTGCTGCCGGTCACTGACATTTCGCCGGAATAAAATAAAATTATGAACGCCATCCTCACAAATCAAGGCCCGGGTCGAATCATCAAGCTCAAACCCTGGAATACCAATCATTAACAGATGGCCTGGGCCTGGCCGCTGATCTATTGCATCACCCACAAACACCTCCCTGATTTTTCTGATACGGGGCAGGATCTTCCAATCCTGCCTCCACAAACCCTTTCCGGCGCAGCTGACATGAATCACAAACCCCGCAAGCCAGACCTTCCGGGCTGGGATCATAACAACTATGCGTCCTCTGATAATCAACGCCCAAGGCCATGCCAGTTTGCACGATCTCCCGCTTGCTCATCCGCAGGAGCGGAGCATGAATAACAAATTTTCCTCTGCCGAGGACCCCGGCCTTGGTCCCGAGATCGGCCAGACGAGCGAATGCATCCAGATACTCCGGGCGACAGTCTGGGTATCCGCTATAGTCCATGGCATTGACCCCGATAAAGATATCCCACGCGCCAAGCACTTCGGCCCATGCCATGGCATAGGCCAAAAAAATCGTATTTCGGCCAGGAACATAGGTAACAGGAATAGCTTCCGACCTTAGGGGCCTATCATGACCTGCCCTTACATTCTTAGGCACCGGGATGTCTGCAGTCAGGGCAGAACCGCCAATTGCCCCTAGACCTATCTCCAGCACCAGATGCTGCTCAGCCTGGTAGCGGGCCGCATTCTCTCTCGCCCGTTCAAGCTCGATGGACTGCCGCTGTCCATAGGCAAAGCTTAAGCAATAACAGCGATACCCCTGCTGTTTGGCCATGGCCAGGACCGTTGTCGAATCAAGGCCGCCACTTAACAGAATCACGGCCTTCGGTTGGTTGTCACTCATATTGCGTGGTATCATGATCGTCACTCCCGACAACATCTTGCAGTCATGACAGAATGGAACTACGTTTTGATGGTATATTAATTACCTATTGTGTCCCTAAGCGATTAAGGTGAACCTTTACCCAAAATGGCGGTTGCAAAGGCTCACCAAATCTCATATTACTCATTACTATTGATAGTGCTGAGGCACAACCTTACAGATTCCCCTCTGCTCACGAGTTTCACTATGCCTCAAAAAAAAACGTCCAGCAAGACAAAGCCTCAAAAAAAAGCCGTTGCCATCAAATACGATCAACAGCAGGATGCTGCCCCTCGACTGGTCGGCAAAGGCACAGGGGTACTAGCCGATAAGATTATCACCCTCGCCAAAGAGCATGGCATCCCCATCCAAGCCAACGCAGATCTCGTCGAAATTCTCTCCCACCTCAACCTGAATCAGGAAATCCCCGCGGAAACCTATGTCCTGGTGGCAGAAATCCTGGCCTTCGTGTACCGCACCAATCAAAGCTATACCCCGCCGAAACGCTGAAACCTCCCGCTAGGTAATTTTTTCCGCCACTCTCCTTCCTATCCTCCACCCCTATCTGGCAGTGCCATCTCCGGAAACACGACACAGACCCTGAGTCAAACTAATCCGATTCATTACCCCAACACCCCTTAGGGACTTGGAATTTCTTAAAATACCACATTCCTTTTGCCGTCATACCAGCATGCTCCTAGCTGGTATCCAGGAATTTAGCTATAGGGGTAGGAACGGAACATTGGTTTGCTCCGCCCCTCCCTCCGAACCGGACTGACGGGATGCTTAAGCTGATAAATGGTATATCGGTATTTTCCAAGTCCCTTAGACCCTAAAAGATCCGCTCTCTACCACAACTTCAAATAACCGCCAAGCAATCTCTGCCCCTACCCCTCTCTTTTTAATGGCATGCTAGTTGCAAACTCCCCTGACTAACTCACCTCAACAGGAGACCTCCCGTGTATATACAAAACAGACTGGGTATGACTGAAGGCACTGAGACCATGCTGGCCCAAGAACGCCGAATGGACCAGATTGCTAATAATCTCGCCAACGTAGATACCGCTGGCTACAAAAAAGAGGACATCACCTTCTGGGAGATGATGTTCACGGCGGCCGATCACCGGCCAAGAGTTGGCAAGGCACTGAAACTCTTGACTAATCACGAGCAAGGCAGCGCCAAGCAAACAGACAACCCGCTTGATTTCGCCATCAGCGGCGACGGCTTTTTTAAAATCCAGACCCCTTCCGGGGTCCGTTACACCAGAAACGGCAATTTCACCTTAAACAGCCAAGGCCAACTCAGCACCTTTGACGGCAATCTGGTCCTCGGCGAGGGCGGCCCCATTGTGCTCACCGATCAAAACGTCCAAGTAGGGCGCGATGGCCTGATAAGCGCCAATGGCCAACAAATCAACCGCCTCTCCCTCGCCACCTTTCCAGACCTTAACACCCTGGAAAAAGAGGGCGCCAACCTCTTCCGCCCCAAAGAAGGCGCAGCGCAAGAGCAACCGATAGAGACCCCTGATATCAAGCAGGGATACCTTGAAGGGGCCAACGTCAATATCGTCTCCCAAATGACGGAAATGATTGATCTGCAACGGGCCTACCAAAGCCAACAGAAAGCTATTCAGACAAGCGACGAGATAGATCAGCAGTCAACATCACGAGTCGGCAAATTGACATAATGCCCTCAAGAATGACGCTTTCCCTCTCGGCACAAAAGAACAACAGGCCCCCCGCCTTATAATAATTTCCCCAAGGAGATCATCATGATTCGCGCTTTATACACCGCCAGAACCGGCATGAACGGCCAGCAGACTCAGCTGGATGTCATTTCCAACAACCTGGCCAACGTCAACACCGGCGGGTTCAAGCGAAGTCGAACCCAATTCGAAGATCTGATGTATCAATCCATGCGCTCGGTGGGCGCAGAGACCGTCGGTGGCGCCATGGTTCCCACCGGCGTCCAGGTCGGACTCGGCACCCGGGTCACCGCCACTCAGAAGATCTTCACCCAAGGAGATTTCACTGAAACCGGCAACGATCTGGACATGGCCATTGAAGGCGATGGTTTCTTTCAGATTATCCGCGATGGCAATCCCTACTACACCCGTGACGGCAGTTTCAAACGCGATGCCGAGGGCTATGTCGTCACCGCCAATGGTGACCGGCTGCAGCCGGAATTTGCCATTCCCAACGGCGCCACCTCTCTCAATATCGACAAAAACGGCTTACTGGTGGCCCAAGACCAGGACCAGCAAACCTTAGGATCGGTGCAACTCACCCTCCACTCTTTCATCAATCCGGCAGGACTCAAGAGCCTGGGCAGTAATCTCTACGTAGAAACCGACGCTTCAGGCGCCCCTACGGAGGCCAACCCGGGAAGCAGCGGACTCGGCACCTTAGCCCAACGTTTCATTGAGACCTCCAATGTCAATGTCACTGAAGAGATGGTCAACTTGATCGTCACTCAGCGGGCCTACGAGGTCAACTCCAGGGCGATCACCACCGCCGACCAATTGCTGGAAATCGCCAACAGCCTGAAGCGGTAGACTATAAGGCGAATCCTCTGAACCGTTTCATAACGTCTTTGATGTAACCGGTATCCAATCATGATCACAGCCAACATGCCAACCAAACCGAGCAGGCGCTCCCACCGCCCGGGGCAATCTCTCATTGCCCCGCTGAGGATACTCGCTGCCACTACAGCCTTTATCCTGGTTGCGCTTCAAGCCTGGGCCGCTCCTGAAATGACCACCTTGGGGACCAAGGAACTCCTGGCCATCTTCACCGAACTCACCACCAGCAACAGTGTTCTCCCTGCAGGTGATATCGAGATCGCAAATTTTACCGCAAACCCTGAATCAATCACCCTCCCTCCCGGCATCCAAGAGTTCCAGGTTGTCTCCCAGACCCAACCCAAACAACTGGGCAGAAAAACAATCGTGGTCAACATAATAATAGCCGGCGTAGCCAAAGAACAAGTGATGCTGAGCGGCAAGATCGAACTCTATGGCAATGTGGTTTGCTCCACAAAAACTCTCTCCCGCCGCACGATCATCGAAGCCGGTGATGTAGAACGGGTACGCAGAAACATTACCATGCTCGGCCCGGACCTTGCGGACGATGCAGAGCAAGTCCTTGGTCAGGAACTCAAGACAACCCTGCAACCAGGGGCCGTCCTCTATCGCCGCTTTCTGAAGAGTCCGGAAACCGTCAAACGGGGGGACATCGTCTCTATCCAAGCCGCCAGCGGGACACTTGCCATCTCTGTGCCTGGCCGAGTCCAAAGCGCCGGAGCCAAAGGAGATCTAATCAAAGTAAAAAACCTGATGAGCCGACGAGAAATCTATGCTCGAGTCATCGGTGCAGATACGGTACAGGTCGATCTTTAATAATCAGGTAATGCCTGACAACTGACACACAAGGAGTTCCCTATGAAACGACCAGCCCTCTTGCTTATCTTTCTAACAGCTCTCACTGGCTGCGTTACCAGGACAGCAACGGCTCCACCCGTCATGCCGGAGCGTAATAGCCTGCCGATGATGGAAGAAAAAATTCCCCAACCAAGTGAAGGGGCGATCTATTCGGCCAAGTCCAAAAATCTTTACCAGGATAACCGCGCCCGCCAGATCGGCGACATCGTGCTGGTGAAAATCGTTGAAACTTCCAGCGGCAAAAAGACCGCCGAGACCAAGACCTCAAGGGACTCGAGCCTGACCGGCGGCATCTCGTCGCTCTTCGGCTTCGAGCAGTCCCTCTTGACCAAAGGCGGCACACATACCCCTTCACTCACCAGCTTGAATGCGGACATGGCCAACAGTTTCCAGGGCAAAGGTGAAACCAAACGTGACAGCACGGTCACCGCCACCATTTCCGCCAAGGTAATCGATGTCACTATGGATGGAAACCTGTTAATTCAAGGTTACCGGGAAATTCGGATCAACAACGAAACTCAGCACATTATCATTTCGGGCATGGTCAGACCCACCGACATTTCACAAGACAACTCGATACTGTCCTCTCATATCGCCGATGCCAGAATCGAATACTCAGGCACCGGCGCCTTGGCTTCCAAACAACAGCCGGGATGGCTGACAAACGTCCTTGATGTCGTTTGGCCGTTTTAAGAGCGGCGAGCTGCTCGACTAGGCACATTTTGCCCGCCTGAAAACATACATACCCTTCAGAAACAATATAACATCACGTTTTTAAAGATAAATATCAAAAAAAACAATTCCTGGTACGCCTATTGCTCATACACGTTAGCACCATACCTATCAGGACAAAGGAGCCTCCATGCACATCATAACAAGACTTGCCATCATCACCACTCTGATCATCTGGAGCGCCTCCTCAGCCTGGGCAGTCCGAGTCAAGGACTTGGCCTCGGTCAAAGGCGTGCGGGACAACCAGCTGGTAGGATACGGCCTGGTGGTGGGCTTAAATGGCACCGGCGATGGCAACAAGTCCGCCTTTACCACTCAAGGGCTTGCCAACATGCTCAAACATATCGGGATGACGGTCAACGAAAACGATCTCAAGGTGAAAAATGTGGCCGGGGTGATGATCACAGCCACCCTCCCCCCCTTCATTAAGACTGGACAGACTATCGATGTCACCCTCTCCTCTCTCGGAGATGCATCTTCCTTACAGGGAGGAACCCTGGTGGCTACCCCGTTGAAAGGTCTTGACGACCAAATCTACGCTATTGCCCAAGGCCCGGTCAGCATTGGCGGCTTTAAAGGCACAGGCGCTACTCCTGCCGGCGGCCAGGACAACCACTTAACCGTTGCCCGAATTCCAGAAGGAGCCACCGTCGAAAAAGAAGTCCCTGTCTCCTTTGGCGGCAAGAATACGATTATCTTCAGCCTGAACTCTCCTGACTTTACAACCGTTTCCCGTCTGGCCAAAGCCATAAATAACGTTCTTGGCAGCTCATTCGCCAAAACAGTTGATGGCGCCACGGTTTCGGTCACTGTGCCTAGCGATTACCAAGAACAGGAGATCTCACTCCTGGCGGCCTTAGAGAATCTTGAAGTCGATCCGGACTCCATCGCCAAAGTGGTGGTTGATGAACGGACTGGCACCATCGTCATGGGAGAGAACGTCCGCATCGGCCAACTGGCCCTCTCCCATGGCGCGCTGAACATCCAGATATCAGCTGACCCCGCTCAGGCCGTCGGTGCCAACTTGATGGGGCAACCGTTAACCGATGACATGGTCCGCAAAATCACCGAAGAGATCGCCGCCAAAAGTGGTGCCCCTCAAACCAACAAACTCGTCAAGCTCTCTCCGGGAGTAACCCTAGCGGAACTGGTTCGCGCCCTAAATTCGGTA
Source organism: Desulfobulbaceae bacterium (assembly GCA_013792005.1). Classification (NCBI taxonomy): domain Bacteria; kingdom Pseudomonadati; phylum Thermodesulfobacteriota; class Desulfobulbia; order Desulfobulbales; family Desulfobulbaceae; species Desulfobulbaceae bacterium. The sequence goes on along the minus strand of VMSU01000106.1, from coordinate 13,367 downwards.
GGGGCCGCCCCGCGCGACCTGATTGCCATTTTTCAGGCGATCAAAGCTGCAGGCGCCCTGCAGGCAGAACTGACAATTATTTAAGACATCGAGGCCAGATGATGCAGATAAACCAACCTCCCCCCCTTGCAAATAAGATCAGCAACGCCTTACCGCTTAAGAAAACAAACCATTCTGCCGATATGAAAAAAGAGGCCGAGCTAAAAAAGGCCTGCCAGAATTTTGAAGCGATCATAGTGCAACAGATGCTGACCGCCATGCGCAAGAGCATACCCAAGAGCGGACTTCTCGACAGCGGCTTCTCCCAAGATATGTATCAATCAATGTACGATGAAAGTCTGGCTCAGGAGGTGACGAGCAACCACGGAATGGGCCTTGCCGATGCCCTCTTCAGCCAGCTATCCACTTCCATTGAAACAAATGAAACAAAAAAGGTAACTATCCAGCTCCTACCGAAATAGAAGTGACTATTCGTAACTGTAACTGTTCAGCAGCGCCGCAGATTACGGTAAGCGGACCGGCGATGCGTAGCCAGTCTACGTGAGCCGGGCCGATCGCCGCAAGATGTGGTGCTGCTGGATAGTTACCATAAATCAGGAACTCACATGACAACAGCACGCATACCCCAAACTCCGACAGGACACGATTTCGTTGAAGAATTGGCTTTGAACCTCTCTCTCTCCGAGAATCTCCTGGCCACTCTCAATGAAGAACGACTGGCGCTGAAAGCCATGGACACCCAAGGACTCTTCCGCCTCTGTCGCCACAAGGACACACTGCTTGCCAAGATTCATTATCTGGACAACTCACTGCAAAAAGCCTGGACCACGCAGAACTCTGATCATGCCGAAGCAAACATCCCCCCAGAAGAGCTGCGCCTGATCGCTCAATACAAGGAACGCATCAACGAAACCCGCCAACAAATCAAGACCAGCAACACAGTCAACAAGCGCTTCACCGAGGACACCTTGAGCTGCCTAAGTGAGGCTATCGCGCTATTGACCCGACCAGCCCAGCCAGAACATACCTACCACATCCCAGGCCGTTCCCAGGCTCGCGGCCGGACACTCCCCAGCTGCATCAGCTGCGAGGCATGACATGACCATTGCCGGAACCCTCAATATAGCCAAGGAGGCGTTGCTGACCCACCAGGCTGCCATCACCGTTGCCGGGCACAATGTCGCCAACGTCAACACCCCTGGCTATTCCCGCCAAGTGCTCGACTTGGCCACTTCCGTTGCAACACCCACCGGCATCGGCTTTTTTGGCAACGGCGTCCGCGGCGAATCTGTTGTCAGACAGTACGATATGTTCATGGTTAAACGCATGATGAACCAGAACGCCACCATCAACAACCTTACTACCCAGCAACAGTCGTTGCGCGTTATTGAAACCACCTTTAACGAAGTTCCGGGTCTGGCAGTCAACGAACTACTGGGCAAATTCTGGGAATCATGGCAATCACTCAGCAACAACCCGGAACTCAGCTCCAACCGCCTCACCGTAGTCCAACACGCCGAGCTGCTCAACGCTCAACTTCAGAGCATGAGCGCCGAACTCACCCAGACCAAATTCGACACCAGCGTCTCCTTGAAGTCGGCGGTCGAGGATGTTAATTCTCTGGCCAAACAACTGGCCGACATCAACACTAAAATCACCTCATCGGAGACCCCGCAACAACAGCAAAATGACCTCAGAGACACCCGGGACAACCTCCTCACCAAGCTGGGCGGGTATATTGACATTACTCATTTCGAGTCAAAAGATGGGGCATATACCGTCCTCATGAGCGACGGGCACGCCATGGTAACCAAAAACGAATCCTGGCAGCTGGACTGGACCGGCAACGCTATGCAATGGGTCAACGTCGACTCCAACGGCAATAGCACCCGGACTACCCTGAACAGTAAAGCGGCCTTAGGCGGCTCGATCGGCGGGCTCCTTGAAATCAACGGGAAATTGGCTGAGGGAGATCCCAACAACTACCTGGGGCGCATCAACTCCCTGGCCAACGCCCTCATCCGCGAGGTCAACCAACAGCACAGCCAAGGCGCTGGACTCGTCAGCTTCTCCGACGAACTGACCAGCGCCGAGTACGCCAAAGACGCCACCCTACTGCACACGACAGTCGACGCCAGAACAGCAGCCAACACTTTGTCAGCAGGGTCCCTGACAATCAATGGCCGCAGTATTGGCAGAATTGATGGCTCCGTGAACACATACGGTTTAGCCATGGGGAAGACATCCAATGCGGCCAATGCCATCAACAATGCCACAGCTGGAGTCTTGGCAAAAATGACCACTCAAGTGCCGGGGAAGGCCGTAACCGCCATGGCAGCAGGCGACAACGCCTCCGTCATCGATTTGACCATCAATGGCGTTGCCGTCTCGTATACCGTAGACAGCATCTCCGGACCTCCGGACGATACCGACCCAGCGGCATTAGCCAACCATCTTGTCGATGCCATCAATACCGCCATCACAAGCTACAATAACGATACCGGCCTCACATCTCCGCAGACCAATATCCCCAAGGTAACAATCACCGCAGTGGTAGGCAACGGCGCCAACGGGGGAGCGCTGAACTCGATCATCCTCAAGAACAGTAATCAAGGGGACGAATCTTCGATTACCATCAGTGGCGCGAGCGACACCGCTACCGAAGCCAAGATCGGACTCTCCGACGGGACCTATCAGGCTGACAGCGCCCACAACACCGGAGAACTCTCCCTCTTTAGCAATAACGGTCCGATTGCCATCGATGGCGGAGCCGATGACACCAACATGGCAGAACTCGGCTGGGCAGGAACTGTCACCTACAGCAATCAAGCTGCCACCACTCCAACCGCCAACACAACCATCACCTTTGACCTGAATGGAAAAAGCCTTACCTTCACTGTAGCGGCAGGAGACCCCCCTAATACCGTGGCCACAAAAGCTGTGGCCGAGATCAATAAGTGGTCCGCCACAACCGGTGCCAAGGCCAAGGTAGGCGATGGCACCAATGGAGGTTCCCAAAACTCAATTGTTTTCACCAGTGAAACCAACGACCTCCATGTATCTTCAGTCTCCGTCGCCGAAGCAACGATCCTAGGATTCTCAGACTTCACCAAGCTCGGGGTCGCCAATGCCGACGAAAACCCAGGCGACGGCAAACTGAGCTATACCTTTTCGGATCACGGAGTCGCCAACTCTCTTATGGGCCTCGACTATGGAGATACCCTCGCAACCGATGGCGGCAGCTTCGACCTCTGGCTCTACAACAAGGATGGCTCGCTGGCCCTGGCACAACCGGTCTCCATTGATCTGACCCGGGCCTATAGCTTAAATGATGTCGCCACCACTATCAACAAAAGCATCATGAACGCCACCAACCAAAATATCCCGTGGGTCAACGCCACTGTGGTCTCCAATCAACTGGTCCTCAAACCTGACAACAACCACAACTTCGCCTTTGGCAACGACACCTCAAATTTCCTGGCTGCTATCGGCATCAACACCTTCTTCAGCGGCCATAACGCCAGCACCATCGGCATCAACCAGGCCATTTCAGGTAACCTAAATAATCTGGCGGCGGGCCAAGTGAACTCATTCGGTGAAATATTTGCCGGTGACAACAGCAATGCCCTCAAGGTCACCAACATCCAAAGGGATGAAACCATTACCTACAAAGGCCTTGGCGCCGGCACCGACACCCTAGACGGCTTCTACAACTCCTTGATCGCCGAAATTGGTCTCAAGGGCAGAAACGTCAACTCAGACCTGGAATACAATAAACTAGTCTATGACCAATTGAACGAACTCAGGGATGCCACCTCAGGAGTATCTCTCGACGAAGAGATGGCCAATCTCATCAAATATCAACACGCCTATTCCGCAGCAGCCAAGCTGATCTCGACCTCGGACGAGATGCTGAAAACTCTGCTCGACTCCCTCGCCCGGTGACGCCATGCGTACAACCTTAAACACCATCTACTCTAAAATTAATACCAACCTGGCCAAGATCACCACCGACATGGCCAAGGTCAACGAACAGATCTCCTCCGGCATGCAAATGGGCAAGATCTCGGACGAACCGGTCAATCTCGTCAGCGCCCTGCGCTTCCGCAGCTCCATTGTCGAGATGGATCAGTACACCAAAAATATTCAGCACGGCAACACCATCATCACCTCAGCAGAATCGTCCCTGACCCAAATGAAGGAGCTTGCTCTACGCGCCAAAACATTAGCCATCCAAGCCACCGATCCCGCATACACTACCGCCAACCGGGAAGCGATTGCCGAAGAAGTAAAAAACATGTTTGAACAGGCTGTCTATCTGGCCAACACTCAGATCAACGGCAAATACATCTTCGGCGGCTTCCGAACTGAAGGATACACCGAAAGTGAGCCAACCCCCTTCATCATCGACAAAGGGGACGGGTATTGGATTAACGGCTCATCCCCCACCCCACTTCCTCAAGCCTTAACCGGGGGCGCAGTTGAATCCGCTACCACGGTCAGCGATTTAGCAGCTAACGACCTCTTAATCAATGGGGTCGATATCGGAGCGGTGGATCTCAACGGGGCCGGCAACACCAACGGACTCAACATGGCGGGGGCAAGCAAGCTGAAAACAGCGATTTCCACCTCCCCGATTATTCCTGCTGTCACGGCTCGCCTTACCACCCAGATTTACGGGGTAGCCTCAGCAGGCGCCGCAGGTGGCGAGAACATCAACTTTGCTATCAACGGCGTCTCAATTAACTACACAGCAACGACAGGTGGGCCGGCAGCGGCTGCTCAAGAAGCAATCTCACAGATTAACGCTGTTGCCGATGCAACCGGAGTCACTGCTGTCTTAGGAGACGGAACCAATGGCGGACCAATCAACGCCGTCACCCCCAAAAACACCCTCGCCGGGGACGAGTCAGCGATCACCCTGACCGGACTCGGAACCGGCCCTCCCAACGAAGAGGCCATAACCGGTTTGACCAATGGCCTTTCCCAAGGTGCCGACAGCGCCCACAACACCGGGGCTATTTCCTTGTCATCATCAAGCGCTATCACCATCACCTCATCTTCCAACGATGACACCATCTTGACTCGGATTGGCCTAGGAGGAGGCAATGTCGGCAACTACGACACCGCCAATGACGGGACGCTCCTCTATGGATATCCATTAAACGCGGGTGATCTGTTAATCAACGGCATTACCGTCCCCGCCCTGTCAAGCGATGGCCTCTCAAATACCTATAGCGACGCCTCTGCCGAGGCCAAAGCATCTGCCATCAATAGCATCAAAGACCAGACTGGCGTTAGCGCAGTTGTCTCACCAGCATCCGTTTCAGCCTTTGGCGCAGTAAGCGGCGGGACCGAAAACAGGAGACTGACCGGATCAGTTACCAGCAATGGTATCGCAGCGGGGGAGCTTGCCATCAATGGTACCATTATCGGGGCCATTGCCGCTGGCGCTGGTCCCACCAACGGCTTAAACCCGGACAAGGCCTTCAACGCCCAAACAGCTATCAATCAACAAAGCGCCAACACTGGGGTTTACGCCCGGCTTACCACCCTGTACACCTCAGGGGTAGCCGCGACAGCGCCTGGCGCTCAAGCGATCAATTTCAGTGTTAACGGCATCAGCATTTCACTGACTACTGGCGGCGTCTCTCCAGCGGCTACCGCCTCGGAGATCGCCTCCGCCATCAACGCCAAGTCAAGCGAGACTGGACTTACAGCCCTCGTCGGCGATGGCAGCAATGGTGGAATCACCAACTCAATCGTTTTGAGAAATACAGTTGCAGGCAATGAAAACAGCATCATTCTCGCCGGCGCTCCTGCCATGAGTGGCCTGACCAACGGCACCCATAACGTGAGCGGGATCAACAACGCCGGTCAAATATCTTTTGAGTCGGACAGCGCCTTTACTATCACCAGCCCGGCAACAGCGCCCCCATCCGATATCGTGCTGACGGAACTGGGCTTAAGTTCCGCCACAGGCACAGGAACCATCAACTTCGGGGCGACCCCCAAATACCTCAACAATGGTGATCTCAAGATCAACGGAATCAACATTATCCCGATTTCCACCGCCATCCTCGGCAAAGACACGAATAATGCCCTCCTCGACTCCATCAACGCCAAGAGCAGCGATACTGGAGTCAAGGCAACACGAGGCCAGGATGGTAGTCTCATCCTCACCGCCATAGATGGACGCAACCTGCATATTGAGACCTCAACCAATGGTGAAGCGGTGACCCACTTAACCGGCGGCATACGCGACCAAATCACTTTTGGGACACTGCAATTGCGTTCTGATCGGAAATTTATTCTCGAAACGGTCTCCCCCTCGACCAACCCCAAGGAGCCCGGCTTAGCAGCCCTTGGCTTGGCTGGCGGCGAAACAACTAGCGGCGAACCCAACGACGCAGCAGGTGACGGCAAGATCGATGTATTCAGCGTCCACAACCGAACAGGAACCATCCGTTACGCCGGGGACCGGGTCAACGACATGGCCATCAAAATCGGCAAGACAAACACCATGACCATCGGCGAAAACGGTAAGACCGGGATTATGGACACTACCATCTTCTCTACCCTGAAGGCATTAGAAGACAGCCTGCGGGGCCAGAACTTCACCGCAGTCACTGGCATTCATACCGCCAGCGACACCAAAGTCTTATTAAACAGCAAAGGCACCGGCCTGGAACCAAAATCGCAGCTACCGTCAGAAGACCTGTTTTCAAGCGGTGCCTTCACCGTAACGGTCACTGACCACGACTACTACCCCCCACACCCCAGATCAATCACCATCGCTGTGAACCCTGCAGTCGACACCCTAGACAGTTTGACCAGCCGCATTAATGGCATCCCAAACCTCAGCGCCTCGTGGGGGAGTGACGGCAAACTTATAATTACAACCAACGACACGGCCCGCTACACCCTTGAACTTTCCGACGACAGCAGTAATTTTCTAAAGGCTACCGGGGTCAGTTCCCAATTCATGCAGAGTCACGGCATCGAAAAATCCATTGCCGACCTCGATACCCTGATGGAAAACCTGACACGCCAGGTCTCTGACTTCGGCGCTAGAGCTAATCGCATCAGCATTCAAAGCCAGATTTACAGCACCATGACTATCGCCACCAAGGAGAACCTCTCCGAGGTGCAAGATACCGATATGATCAAGGCAGTCATGGACCTTAAGGCCAAAGAGACTGCCTATCAAGCCGCTCTCTCAGCTGCCGCCAAGACCATGCAACTCAGCCTGGTTGATTATTTACGGTGAGCGAAGTATGATGCCGTCGCTTCCTTTGTGAGTCCCCATCTCATCGCTGGGGAGAATCGCACAGACTGGAGCGTGCACATCACGATCACTAACAGGCGGACGAGGAGATTTTCCGTATGCTGATTCTAACCAGGAAAGTTGGCGAGGCCATTGCTATCGGTGATCAAATCACCGTACGGCTTCTTGAAATAAAAGGCGGACAGGTCAAACTGGGTGTGGTGGCCCCAAACCTTATCTCAGTCCACCGCGAAGAGGTCTACACCCGCATTATGGAAGAAAACCGCAAGGCTGCCAGTGAGACCCCAGCCGACCTAGACAGCATATCAAGACTTCTGGGCGCAAAAAAAACAACTCCGCCGGATAGCCAGTCCGAATAACATCAGACACCGCTCCAGCGCCACATCTCCGGACCTCATAATCATGACAAAAACTATCCAGACCAGCAGATTCGGCAGCCTCGAAATCGAAGAGGATAAAATTATCACCATGACGACCCCTTTTTTAGGCTTTGCGGCGGAGCGCTACTTCATACTCCTCCCCCATGGCCCTGGCTCAGTCTTCTGGTGGCTCCAGGCAGTAGACAACCCTGACCTTGCTTTTGTCGTTATTCAGCCTGCTATCATTAATCCCAACTACCACCCTGCCATTCCCTCACCTCTGCACACGGAGCTACACGCTCACAATGAAGGAGACTTAGAGGTTCTAGTCATACTAACCATCCCCAAAGGCCAGCCAGAAGCAATGACTGCAAACCTCCTCGGCCCGGTCATCCTCAACCCAACTCAAAAACTCGCCAAGCAAATCCTCCTTGATCCCTCCTTATACAGCCCATGCTGGCCGATCATACTAGAATAAAACAAGCCCCCTCTCCCCTGTGAGAGCGCCAATCCAACCTGATTTACCCACCATCGATGGCCTAAGCCGTTGTAAAGAAATAACGTGGTCATTTTGGATAGCCAAGACGGCATAAGGAGCCGTAAAGTAGCAAGCAAAATTGTACAAGTTATTCTTTAACGGCTCCTAAATACAAGAAAGGCGTTGCGATCAAAGATCACAACGCCTTTCTTGATACGAGAAGAGGAATTGACTCACAGGATATTATTTATCCAGCACGCCCCCTTCAGATAAAAGATTCATCAGCATCTTATCGGCAACCCGATAGGGGTCAACCTGATATTCGCCACGTTCAATCTGTTGTTTCAAGGCTTGCACTCGGTCCATTCGAACAGCTGGGGTATCCTGGATAATCATTTTCATTTTCTGCACGTCAATTGATCCGGCTGACAGTTGAACTTTATCACCGCCACCGGCAACAGCAGGTGAATTAACAGGGGCTTTGCCCTTTGTCTTTTGCACTTTACTTTCAGTCTTTATCTGCGGTACAAAATCGCTGATCTTCATACCGTCCCCCCCTGCCTGCGCAACATACACATTCCTTGTCTGTCCAAGGCGACTAGCCCATCCTGGGCCACCATCGCAGCTGAAACCTAATTTAACTTATTTCTAATTATCATATCGACAATTAAAAAACAAACTTTAATCTTTTTTCTAATAACCATTCGATGATCACCAGTTGACCTTCACAAATCTAATCGGCACATCCTCGAAAAACCTTAAACGGAAAAAAGATGAATTTTCATCTGGGTAAAATCACAGGCTCAAGGCGAATATTATCCACGGCCAACTCTACCGGCTGGGACGGGGCAACGAGAAAGAAGAGAAGCTTATCAATCCGGTCAAGATCCAGCTCCCGCTTGCTTCCAGAAGTCTGCATGTGCGACAAATCCAGCCGCCAGCGATTCAGCCCAGGCTCAAGGGAAAAAGAGCCATTGACCCGGTCTGAATAGTCAGGATTCTTCCGATCATCAATCCGATAGACGAGAGAAAACGGTTTATTGCCGGGGTTAAACACCTCCAAGGCCAGATACCGATACCCACGCCATTGCTTCTCCTCAGGGGTCAAGAAGAGAGAGAGCCCAGGATAGGGGTCCGGGTACAGCGTCATCCATAGGCCAGAGTGACCATGACTGCTGAACTCTTGAGTCAAAGAGAAGGTTGTCCGACAGCGCCAAGCTATCCGCTCCAGATCGGCCGGTGATTCAAAGTCGTTCAGGACCAACGGCTCCAACGGAACCGGCCGCTCACACGCTATCTGCAGCAGCAAAGGCAGGAGCACGAACCAGATTTGAGCAACAGATCGAAAAGACCTCTCCCGTTTCATCGGCCCATCCCCCCATCGCTCTCAGCAAAAGTTATAACCAGAAGCTCTGGCGGCACACCAAACCGAAAGGGAAAACGAGCGGTCGTGCCGATGCCCCGATTCACTATCAGCCAGCCGCCCTGTCCGTTGTCATACACCCCGCCCATATGCCGTGGGTCCGGTTTATAGGGAACCATCTTCCACAACCAGTCCGGCATCCACACCTGGCCGCCATGGGTATCACCACTCAGCCACAGAGAGTGACCAGCCAATGGTGTGTCGGTCCATAGCTGACTGGAATGACTGAGAACCAAAAGCGGTTCTTGGCTACGACCGGAACTTGCCGACAACTGCCGCAGCCACTCACCACTTCCCTCTTCCGCCCATTCAACCCCTGCGATAGTGATCGTTCCACCACGATACGCTATGCTCCTCACTTCATTGCGCAAAATAACTGGCCGGGCCAAACGCTCGTGATACCGCCCCACAGGATGACAAAAGGCACACCCCTTCGGGCCATTTACGACCTGATCGGCATCGCCCAGCACCCCAAAGACGCCAAGCGGCGCGGAAAGTTGAGCCAAAAACTGCTGTACCGGCCCCGGATCCGCCTGCCACTGGTTGAAATCTCCACTCATCACGATCAGTTCAGGATTAAGGTCATTAATCGCTGCCAGCAGCATGCCCTCCTTTGCCCCCATCTGCCTGATGTGCGTATCGGAGAGATGGACAATAGCAAGCCCCGGCCAGGCCTGAACCAAGACAGAATCCTTGATCACCACTCTCCGGACAACTAGGCGGTTAGGTTCTACCAGCAAGGCATAGCCAACGAGCGCCATCAGAGCCGCTACCAGCAAAAAAACCCATCGTTTAATCTTCATGACCGATAGAGGTACCCTAGTGAGCGACATCCAGGCAATCGCTTTTTGCAGGGTGGAACAAAAACATATTGCCATTGCCTTGGTTCCGACTATTATTCATAAATTTTGCAACTTCCGTCCATTGCACGGTCACCAGCCATCATTCTGCTACTCTCAATCCGGCCACTCCGACACCACAATGACTCACTCTGATCCTATCTACCTGATCGATGGCAATGCCTATATCCACAGGGGCTACCATGCCATCCCACCCCTTGCCAACAAACAGGGGTTGCCAACCAACGCCACTTTCGGCTTCACCAATATCCTGCTCCGGGTTCTCCGCGACAAGGCGCCCCGCTATCTTGCCGTAGCTTTTGATGCCAAAGGACCAACCTTTCGCCACCACCTCTACGATAAGTACAAGGCGAACCGGCCACCGATGCCGAACGACCTTGCCGTGCAATTGCCTTCGATTAAGGCAATTGTTGAGGCCTATAGAATTCTGACTCTAGAACAATCCGGTGTTGAGGCCGATGACCTGATCGCTACCTGCGCCCATAACCTAGCAAACCAGGGACACCAAGTGATCATTGTCTCCGGCGATAAAGACCTGCTGCAACTGGTCTCGGACACTATTACGCTCTGGGATCCGATGCAGGACCGAGTAATGGACGCTGCCGCAGTCCAAGCAAAATACAAAGTTCCAGCAGCTAAACTCACCGATCTCTTTGCCCTGATCGGGGACTCCTCCGACAACATCCCAGGGGTGGCCGGGATCGGCCCCAAGACCGCTGAACAACTAATCAATGAATTTTCATCCCTGGATGGCATATTCGAACACCTCGATGCCGTAAAACGTCCCAAATTGCGTGACACGCTCAAGGCAAACCGCGAGGCAGCCTTTCTTTCCCGAGATCTGATCGTCCTGAACAAAGAGACACCAGTCCCCACTGCCATTGAGGCCTATCTCCTACCGGAACCGAACTCCGAGGAGCTAACCCGACTGTTCACCGAACTCGAATTCTCCCGGCTCTTATCAGAGCACAAAGAAATCAAGCCGCTCTCCACCGAACACTTTCATCTGGTTGGCAATAGCGACAAACTGACAGCCATGGTCAACTCGCTGAAACATACCCCATACCTGATCATTGACACAGAGACCACCGGCCTCGACACCTTGACCGCCGAACTGGTCGGTATCTCCCTCTGCGGAGCAGGAGAGGAGGCCTGGTATCTGCCCATCTCCCACCAGGATGAGACCGGAACTGCCTGTCCAAACCAACTGCCGCTCACCCAGATCAAAGCGGCCCTCGACGCCCTGCTGACCAACCCCAAACTCCCAAAGATCGGGCACAACCTGAAATTCGACTATGCCATTCTCGCCAATCACCAGATAAAACTTTGCGGCCCCCTGTGGGACACCATGATCGCCTCATATCTGGTAGATCCAACCCGCCGCTCCCACAAACTCGACTCACTCTGTGCCGAACTGCTCGACATCAAGATGACCAGCTTCAGTGAGGTCACCGGGGCAAGCAAATTTCCGGACTGCTTCCGCTTTGTAGCCATTGAAATGGCCAAGGACTACTCATGCGAGGATGCCATCGCCTCCGCCAAACTCTGGCGCCATTTTGAACCCCAACTCGACAGCCTCAAGCTCTGGCCCCTGTTTAACCACGTCGAAACGCCCCTGATCCCAATTCTCGCCGGAATGGAACGCTCCGGCATCCTGATCGACAGCGGCCAGCTCCTAACCCTGTCCTCTGAGCTTGGCTCCCAGATCAAAACCCTTGAAGATCGCATCAGAAGCATCGCCGGGCCATTCAACATCAACTCGCCAAAGCAGCTGGCAGAGATACTGTTTGAAACCTTGGGGCTACCCCATGGACGCAAGACCAAGACCGGCTACTCAACTGACAGCGCAGTCCTGGAGAAGCTCTCCACAATCCACGAACTACCGCGTCTGATCATTGAACACCGCAATATCAGCAAACTGAAATCTACCTATGTCGACAAACTGCCAACCATGGTCCATCCCCGCACCGGAAGGCTCCATACCAGCTTCAACCAAGCGGTGACCGCCACCGGTCGCTTAAGCAGCAGCGAACCTAACCTGCAAAACATTCCAATCCGCACCCCGGAGGGACAACGTATCCGGGCCGCCTTCATCTCTGCGCCAGGTTGCCGGTTCCTGGCCGCTGACTACTCGCAGATCGACCTGCGGGTCCTGGCCCATTACTCCAAAGATCCAGCCTTGGTTCACGCCTTTTGCACTGGAGACGACATCCACCGTCAAACTGCGGCCGAAATCTTCGGCATTGATCCGCAACGAGTCACCGGCGACATGCGACGAGTGGCCAAGAGCATCAACTTCGGCATCGTCTACGGCATGAGCGCCTTCGGGCTCTCCGAACAACTCCGCATCAGCCGTAAAGAGGCAGCCACTTTTATCGACCGCTATTTCGCCCACTTCAGCGGTGTAAAAACCTTCATGGACACCATCATCAACCAGGCTCGAGTCGATGGCTTCGTCACTACTCTCCTCGGGCGGCGGCGGGATCTGCCTGACATCAACAGCCCCAACAAGACCATGCGCGAATTCGCGGAACGGACGGCGCTGAACACCCCCATCCAAGGCACTGCCGCCGACATCATCAAACTGGCCACCATCAAGGTCCATCAAGACCTTGTCGCCCATGGCCTCAACTCACAGATACTCCTCCAGATCCATGACGAACTCATTATCGAAACCCCGACCGAAGAAATTGAGCAAACAACTACTTTAGTCAAAGCAGCCATGGAACAGGCTCTTGACCTCAACGTTCCCCTGCTGGTTAATATTGCGGCAAGTGACAACCTGGCCAAAATATAACCCAAAAGCTATCGGCTTTCGTAACTACACAGGTTAACGGTAATCAGTTATCGGTTTACGGTTAAAAGAATTATGGTTAGTCATAAGGGACGCGGCAATTACCAATTTACCATAACGCATCCCGGCTTTGGGCCATCTTTGGTCGCACCTCAATCACAAAAT
>VMSU01000105.1 GCA_013792005.1 Desulfobulbaceae bacterium | reverse complement strand
GCACACCGTATGTGTGGCCTCATTCACAAAAACACCCTGCGCCTTGTATATCGGCCCTTTTGCTTAGCTATCCCGTGATTTTTTGCGAGATTATCAATTATTAGGTAATTATCTAAAACCACAATTAAGCTTCTAAGGGACCAGAGCCCCCTCCCCTCCCTCCCATTGTCTCTGGCTCTGGTCCCTTAGTTTTTCTTCCCCTTTCCACCCGCCCCGTCTGAAGTTACCCCACATTCTTTCTTTTCTAAGACCAAAAACCCAAGCCATCCCCAGACTTTTTGCGAGATTGTCATACGTAATCGTTCACCAGAAGCGTTGAGCATGTGGATTTCACCGGACTGTAAACGTTCTCCGGGCACCCCAAATGCACGACTTATATTGACCCGCTTCGTCGGTCAATAAAGCGGTCTGCGAAGTGTGCTAGTTGCACATGAGCAGACCGCTGACAGCTAAGCAAAGACTGCGAAGCAGATGAAGCGCCCGGTGAACGTTTACGATTATACTGCTCGGACGTTACCCTTAATAAAACATAACCAGAAGCCATCTTTTTTTTGACATTAACAACAGTCTGTGCTGTAATATAAAAAAAATCGTGGATCAGTATTCCACTCAAGAACAGCCAGGAGGTCATTCGATGAAGATGGTAGATATTCAAAAAAAAGCAAAGGCTATGGGTATCAAACCCGGTAAGATGAAAAAAACCGAACTCATCCGGACCATCCAAAGTGAAGAAGGCAACTACAGTTGCTTTCTTACGGAAGGTAGTTCCCAATGCACGCAGGAGAGCTGCTGCTGGAGAGATGACTGCCTGACGGAGTAGTCAAGGCCATACCCCTTCGGCTCTGCCCAGGGAACGATTATCGCGGGAACGTCCCCTGAGCGGAACCGGTGAGAGCAAGATAAAAAAAGGCCGGACGATGATGATCGTCCGGCCTTTTTTATCATCTTAACGAGTCAAGGTTGCGGTGGTTGCAGCTCCTCCCCCTCCTGTATCACGCCTTCCTCTTCTTCCTGTTGACCATTTTTCTTTTTCCGCTTGGCCTTCCTCTCGGGAGCGGCCCCCTCGCCAGACGGTTGGGCCTCCAGTTCCATCTGACGTCTCATGGCCGGTGGTGGCGCAGGCGCCTCTACCGGAGGCTGCCGAACCGAGGGCACCTCGGGCGGCTCTGGCACAACCGGCAGCTCGACAGGTATTTGCGGGGGCTGTTCGATGGGTTGCCGCCTACGGATCTGATCCGGCTCCTCAGCAGGCATCCTGTCACCTTGAACTTCATGGCGTTGATCATCCCGCAACAAGCGCCTTCCTCCACGCCTGACGGGAACAACGATCTCCTTAGGGTCATCCACGGGGACTGACTCCTGCACTTCAATAGGGACGGGTTGGGCAGGAACCTCGTGAGGTCGCCGCCCCTGCGGCTGATCAGGTATTACAAGGGAATTAAAATCACCCTTCGGCACCTCGGGCGGCTCTGGCTCCTGAGGCGGCGGAATCACTGGCGAGACAGGCGCCGCTACCGGCTCAGGGGGCTCGACCGAGCCAGCAGACTGCGCTTGGCCATCACTTACTGCTGAGTCAAGAGCAGGGGCTGTTAGCGGCGCCTTCAACTTCTCCGGAAGAGCTGCCTTATGCTGCTCCTCATTCACCGGCAGTCTCTGACGAGGGGCATCATGCTTAAGTTGCCGGCGGGCCGGCCTCTGCTGCTCCAGGAGGACAGGCTGAGCCTCCTTGCGCCGCCGCTCTTCTTGAGGCACGACAGGTAGCACAGCATCAGAACGTGGCTGTTGCAGATCCCCTGGCGCAAGCGGTTGAACTGCCGACTGGCCGCCCTGCTCCCGCCGCACCTGCTCTCGAAGAGTCGTCCGCCCCTTTTTATCCTTACCCTCTTCTCTGTCCGGCGCTTTAAGGCTCTCCTTGTCCTCTGATGGTCTCGCCTCAACGGACGACTCGGGTTTCTCGCCAAACCTTCCGGCCTTGCGAGGCTCATCTTGCCTATCGAGGCCCCCATCCTTTGAACGCTCCCGCTGGAGCCGATTCTGCTGCGATAAAACCGCCTCAGCCCTCTCCGCCTCTTTCCTGATTTCAACAGCCGACTGAGGCCGAAAATGGGGCCGGACCACCCGCAAACCATCCCTGTCCCGGTGGCCCCCCCGACCATCAGGCCGGTCCACTTCATGGAGATGAACCCGTGAAACCGGCCTGCCGTTGACCTTTTCAAGATAACCGACCGGCACGCCCTGATTCACGATACGGCCATTGACTGCGGTAACCGAGACAACCGTACTGGTCCGCTTGACTAACCACACATTATCGCGCTGACCGATAATATGTCGACGCATCTCCCTGTCATGCAGATGTCGCTCAGGGACTCCAACCCAACAATCCCATCCAAGATCGCGCTCATGATGAAAATATCGCCTGTCCAGTCCACGCCCCGGCCGCCACAGTGCAGTCGGGGGCATAGGAGCCCAGGCAGCATAACCATCGCCATAACGCCAGACCACCCAAGCCGGAGCCCACTCCCGTCCAGGAACCCAGACCCAGCCATACCAGTCATCAAAGGCCCATCGACCATAATGAAACGGAGCCCAACCCCACTCGTGATCAGAGGCCCAGACCCAGCCATAATCACGAGAGTACTCCCAATAGCCATCAGTGTATGGACGCCACCCCATGGGGACATCGCGAGGATACCACACCCGGCCATAGGTTCCATGATTTACCCACCGGCCATAAGGAGCCAAGGCCTCGTAAAACATGTCGGTATCATCGTACCCCCTGTTGACCTGGGACTGAGGGACACATGAGGCGCACGAAACCAACAGACCAACCGCCACAATCAACAAAAACCACCGCTTAAGATACCTCCTCATCGCGTCCTCCCTATCTGTCGGCCGCAACCGGCAATACAATTTCAAAGGTACTTCCGCTCCCTTCCTCTGAGGTAACGACAATATCACCTCCATGGCTCTTGATAGTCGAATAAGAGATGCTGAGACCAAGCCCAGTCCCTTCACCAACGTCTTTGGTGGTAAAAAAAGGATCAAAGATCCGACGTAGGATGTGCGGATCGATGCCGTGGATGCCGACCGCAAAGCCGCCAATCCAGTCGTTCTGGCGATCGACGAAATCGGCCAGGCACATGTTCGGCCGGCCTTCGCGCTTCTT
>VMSU01000104.1 GCA_013792005.1 Desulfobulbaceae bacterium | reverse complement strand
ATATTTCCTTTGTCCACCTTGATGTAACTAACCCAAGTCTCTACACCTACCTGATCATGGCAGGCTTCATGCTGAATGCCGCCGTGCCGCCGCTGCACTCATGGCTGCCTGACGCCTATGGCGAAGCCACGGTTACCGGCGCAGTCTTCATGTGCGCCTTCACCACCAAGACTGCCATTTACGCCTTAGCCCGGGGCTGTGCCGGGATGGAAATACTTGTGCCATTCGGGGTGGTCATGGCCCTGTACGGTGTTGTCTATGCCGTATTGGAAAATGACTGCCGACGACTACTCGCCTGGCACATAATCTCCCAGGTAGGCTACATGGTGGCGGGCGTTGGAATTGGCACAGAACTCGCCATCAACGGCGCCTGCGCTCATGCCTTTGCCCATATACTCTACAAAGGACTGCTGTTCATGGGCTGCGGCTCAGTCCTGCATATGACAGGTAAAAGTAAATTCTCTGAACTTGGCGGTCTGTACAAAAAGATGCCGATGGCCTTTGTCTACACCATGGTCGGGGGACTGTCGATCTCGGCCTTCCCCCTGTTCTCAGGCTTTGTCAGTAAATCAATGATCGTGGCGGCAGGTTTCCAAAGTCATCTCCTGTGGGCCGCCTTTCTGCTCA
Organism: Desulfobulbaceae bacterium; assembly: GCA_013792005.1. Lineage (NCBI taxonomy): Bacteria > Pseudomonadati > Thermodesulfobacteriota > Desulfobulbia > Desulfobulbales > Desulfobulbaceae > Desulfobulbaceae bacterium. Next base: position 16,266 of record VMSU01000104.1, on the reverse strand, counting down.
CCCTAGCCTCGGCCGGAACCTTCCTCCACACCGGCCTCAAAGTTCCCTACTTCATTTGGTTCGGCAAGAATAACTGCAGTAAAGAGACCTGGGAGAAAGCCGCTGATCCGCCATGGAATATGCAAGCTGCCATGGCAATTGCCGCCTTTCTGTGCATCTTCATCGGCTGCTATACCCCGTACCTCTACAGCAAACTGCCTTATGTGGTCAACTACCACCCCTATAACGCCTATCACCTGTCCGAGGCCATGCAGATACTGCTCTTCACCGCCCTTGGCTTCTTCCTGCTGTTGAAGAAGTTGGCGCCAGAGCCTACAATCAGTCTCGATCTGGACTGGTTCTACCGCATGGGTGGACGTGGATTTCTGTGGCTGGTCAAAAAACCGATTCAGTTTGTTGATACCTGTGTCGGAGAGATCTACCGGGTCATTGGACTTAATTCGCTCATGACCGTGTCCGACTTTTGGTCATGGTTTGACTGGAACGCCATCGACGGTGTTGTCGATGGCGTGGCGCGATCAGTACGTTCCTTCGGCGGTATTGTCCGCCGGGCTCAGGGCGGTCTGCAAGCCAACATTTTTTGGGCGGCGACTATTGCGGCCTGCCTGCTGATAACTTACGTATTCTCTTCCTAAGGGGCTTGGTACTGATGGATTTCTTAGTAATGAACGAGGGATTCCCCCTGCTCAGCGTGCTCATCTTCATGCCGCTGGCCGGGGCACTGGTGACGATGTTCTTGCCAAGCGAGTCCGCAGCACGCGCTTGGGCGCTTATTGTCACCACCGCCTGCGCCCTGCTTTCCATTTCGCTTTATACCGGTTTTGATGCCAGCACCGCTCAATATCAATTTGGCGAGCATCACCCCTGGATCTCCCAGTGGAATATAAATTACACCTTGGGAGTGGACGGCATCAGTCTGTTGCTGATCTTGCTTACCACCATGATCATGCCGTTCTGCGTTTTGGCTTCATGGAACTATATCGCCAAGAGAGTCAAGGCCTTCATGGTCTGCTTGATGGTCATGGAATGCGCTATGATCGGGGTGTTCGCCGCCCTCGACTTCGTGCTTTTCTATATCCTCTGGGAAGCGATGCTCATTCCGATGTATCTGATCATCGGCATCTGGGGCGGGCCGCGCAAGATCTACGCCTCGATCAAATTCTTCATCTATACCCTGGCCGGATCGGTGATGCTGCTGGTAGCAATTATTGCCCTCTATCTGACCTCGGCTCCTCACACCTTTTCCATCCCGATGCTGATGGGCGGGCAATACTCCTCGACCTTCCAACTGTTGGTGTTCCTGGCCTTCTTTCTGGCCTTTGCCATCAAGGTGCCAATGTTTCCTTTCCATACCTGGCTGCCTGCCGCTCACGTTGAGGCGCCAACCGCGGGCTCCGTCATCCTGGCCAGTATTTTGCTGAAGATGGGTACTTATGGATTTTTGCGCTTCTGTCTGCCCATCACCCCGCTTGCCACTATCACGCTGATGCCATACATCTTGTGGTTGTCAGTCGTCGCCATTCTCTATGGCGGTTTCACTGCCCTGGCCCAGAAGGACATGAAAAAACTGATCGCCTACTCTTCAGTCGGTCACATGGGCTTCGTCACTCTCGGTATCTTTGTCCTTAATGTCCAGGGCATCGAAGGCGCGATCCTACAGATGATCAACCACGGTGTCACCACCGGCGCCCTTTTCCTCTGTGTGGGCATGATCTACGAGCGAACCCACAGCAGGGAACTGGATCAAGCCTCAGGCATCGGCAAACAGATGCCGATATTTGTTACCTTTCTGGCCTTTTTCTCACTCTCTTCTCTGGCGTTTCCCGGCACTAATTCATTTATCGGCGAATTCCTGATCTTGGCTGGCGGATTCAGCCGAAATCTCATCATTGCCGGCGCAGCTATCCCAGGGGCCATCTTGGCTGCTGCCTATATGCTGCGGATGCTGCAGAAGGTTATTTGGGGCGGTGTTGACAACCCTAAACAGAAGCTCAATGATCTCAATGGCCGGGAGATGGTAATTCTAGCCCCGTTTCTTCTTTTTGTCTTCTGGATTGGATTAGGGCCGGAACCTTTTCTCTCGGTGATGCACACCAGTGTCGCTCATCTCCTGGAACAAGTTGCGAGTGCGGCTAATAGCACGGCAGTTGTCGGGCTTATGCCGTGATCTTACGGCCACAACGATCACCTAGGAAAACCTCATGAAACTTATGCTCTTCGCTCCCGAGCTCATCCTCCTGCTAGGGAGTCTGCTGCTCTTTATCTTCACCCTGACCGCTAACAATAACCATGCGCGAAAGATGGCCGTTCTAATCGGAATAGCCGCATCTATCGTCAGCATCGCCTCGATCAACCAGAATGGCTTCCTATTTTTCAAGGCCTACCAGATTGACATGTTTTCACAGTTGTTCAAGGTTTTGATTACCATCAGCATGACAGTGGTCCTGCTCTTCAGCAATGAAATGAAAGATATTACCCCCAGGATGAAGCCAGAGTACTACCTCTTTCTGGTCTTAAGCTCTCTGGGTCTGGTGATGCTGGTCTCAAGCGTTGAACTGATCACCCTCTTTGTGGCGCTTGAACTCTCTTCCTTTTCCCTCTACCTGATGGTCCCTATGCGCGATGACCGCGAAGGACTGCGGACCCAGATGGAAGCAGGCGTCAAATATATCATGTTCGCGGTGATGACCACCGGGATTATGCTCTTCGGCATGAGTTACCTCTTCGGTCTGACTGGCACCACCTATCTCTCTGAAATCGCGGACCTCCTACCAAAGCTGATCAAAGAACCCGCGGCCATTGTCGGCATCGCCATGGTCCTGTCCGGTTTTCTCTTTAAGCTTGCAGTCTTCCCCTTCCACTTCTGGGTACCCGATGTATACCAAGGGGCCGCCAACGAAACCACCTCCTTCATCGCCTCGGTGCCAAAACTTGGAGCGGTAGCAATTCTGATCCGTATCACCATGCTGGCCGCACCAGAAGGGACCATGATTGTCAAACTGCTGGTGATTTGCGCTATTTGCTCAATGTTTTACGGCAACCTAGCCGCACTCGTTCAGAAGGATATCAAACGACTCTTGGGTTTCTCCGGCATAGCTCATGCCGGATTTGTCCTGCTCGGCCTGCTGACACTACAGCAGGAGGGATATGCGACCTCAATCTTTTACATTGTCGGGTATGTACTGATGAACATGGCCTGCTTCCTGGTGCTTTGCCAAGTAAGTAAAAAGGGCGAGAATATCGAAATTGCCGATCTGAGCGGGCTCTACCACCGGTCTCCCCTGATGGCTTTCACCCTGGCCACCGGAATGATGGCATTGGCCGGGATTCCCCCCTTTGTCGGCTTCATGGGCAAATTTATGCTCTTAGCAGGCGCACTTCAGGCAAAGCAGCTTACGCTGGTCATTCTCGCTGCCTTGAACACCGCCATCGCTATCTACTATTATCTCTCTGTGCTCAAGGTTGCATATTGCGACCAACCGACCGCGACTGACGCAATTGAAGTCAACTTCACCACCAAGGCGCTCAGCATTGCCCTGATCCTCGCCATTATCACCATGGGTGTCATCCCCGAGCAGATGCTTACCATCGCCAATCAGGCTGTTGCCGCCTTACTCTAAACATATTGCTGTCATTCTGGGGGGATTGAGTATTATCCCTCCAGAACAAGTGTCCTTTTTATTGGTCCTCCTTCCTTTAGTGTCGCAATTGCTTCCGACCAAATTAAATTGCATTCATCCTCCCTTGCTTGCCTTAAGAGCCTTTGCTGAGGACAATTTCAGCTTGATCACTATACTGACCAACGGAACAGGAGCAGCACATGGACATCAGGACATGGGAAGGAGATAAGGTCACAATCAAGGTTGACTACGACAAGTGCAATGGCAACGGAACCTGTGTTGAAATTTGTCCAACCACAGTTTACGAACTACAGGGGGATAAGACCGTGCCGGTTGCCATCGACGAGTGCATTGAGTGCTGTGCCTGCGCAGAAAACTGTCCAGCTGGGGCGATTGTCCATTCATCCTGTGAGTAGAGAGCAGTGGATAAACGGTCCCCTGTTTTACGCGCCATAAAGTCTCAGACCATGCGCACCTCAGCTTACACCTCCTCTAGGCTGGTCTCCAGCAGTACGGGTCCCTAGCCTCAAGAGGATCCAAACCCAAACCATACGATACAGCCAGACACCCACCGCACACCGGCCGAATCCGGCACCCCACGCACCCCGCACTCCCGGAACGATACCCCTCTGCCTTATCAGAATCGTAGGCCGCAGCCAACGACTCCGTAAAGACGTTACCAATCGGGGACGGGAATTTTCGACAGGCATGGACTTCACCATCAGCCACAATCGCCACAAAATTAAAGGCGGCGCCGCAGCCATGACCGGCACAGCCGCCAAAGAGATCACGCCCTTGTTCGCAGCAAAGTAGGTTGAAGAGATTGTCCTTCAATCCCATACAGGGGTTGGTCCGGGCAGCGTGCAGATAGTCGTTCAGGAAGGCACGGAAACTCTCTTGCTCTGCTCCGAGCAGGGTAGCGCCCTCTCCTACCATTGCCAAACGGTTAAAGGTAAAATAATCGACTTTGTCACGAAGCAGTTCAGCGAGAGGAAGAACCTGCTGCTGGTTGTCACGGGTGAGGGTCAGCATGACCATGGAGTAGATGCCGCACTCTTTCAACACCGGCAAGAATTCGATCACTCGGGCAAAATGTCCCTGACCTCGAATATAGTCGTTATGAGACTCCAACCCCTCTAAACTCACCTGGAAATAGAGCGGTTTAGCAATAGCAGCAAGAGCCTTGATCTCCTGCAGCGAGGTAGGGTTACCAAGAATTGCCACCCCGAGATACCGATCAACCGCCGCCTGGTAAAGCTCCATGAAATAAGGATAGAGCAAAGGGTTGCCGCCGGAAAAGGTCACCTGCCCGTGAACATTGCGATCCCTGCAAAAACTACGGATATCATCAAGGATGGAGAGGGCCGTGTCTAAAGGCATGACCCCCCGGCTGCTCCGATCATAACAGTGCTTGCAGTGCAGGTCGCAGTTCTGGGTAATATGCCACTGGACGCTGAATACCTCGCTCGTGAGGAAGGCCGGATCAATTACCGACTTATGATCACGAAATGCACTTTGGTGGCGGCGAATGGCAGACAACGGCTTGATCACTATTCCGCTGGCAGAGGCGTTAGCAATAGCCGCATCGACCACACCGACGGCGACTCCCCCTTCTGAGGCTACGGAACTGGCAGAAAGTTCTTCCGACACAATCTTAAGAGCCAGAAGATCGGAGACAGTTGCCTGCTTCACCTCAACCTTTCCACTCACGGGGTGGCGCCAGACCATGATAATCTCCTGTGGCCCTGCGGGCTGGCAGTTCCACTCGGGGTCCACCAGCAACCGGTCCAACCCGGACCATTTAACCGGGACCAACTTCAACGATGGATTAAGGATCAAACGGTTTACTTGTTTCGGGACAGGAGAATTGTCTACCTGAACCAACGTGAAAGCATGCTCGACGCTCAACAGATCGTGCAGGGTGGATGGAAACCTCCCCTCTGCGGCAAGAACCTCGACTTGGGCCAAAAGCCCTTCATAATCCAGCCCGGATGAAATTTCTGCCCAAAGAGACCTGCCTGAATCATCAAGGATGGCGCAACATTTAGGATACGATTGATCTGCTTTCATATGTTTGTTAGCCATGGATGGTCAGTGATCATATGCAAGAACGGGAAAAGAAGCGCTAAGGGAGAGACAGGAAGTGGGGCGAGGGGATGCAAGGTCCGACGTCTGCATGACGGGGAGGCCAAAGCGCCACACCCGTCATGCAGATGTCGGTTGAGCGGATCAGGCGACGCTGGTTGCCTGGTCGAAAAACTCGGTCACCAAGTTGGGATGATCCGACTCCATGTGAGCAATGGCAGTCCTCGGATGCTGGTTCAGCACCCCTGTTACCATGTAAGGGATAAAATACCCCCAGTCGATCTTCTTGCTCCAAGGCAGGATCTCATGCTCGATGGCCTCAATCAGTGGTCGCACCTTGTATTTCGGATTCTTGAGAAAAGAAATCAACAACTCAAGCGGGCAGTTGCCAGCTCCACGGCCAATACCATACAAAGTGGCATCAAGATAATTGATGCCGCAGATGATTGAGGTAATGGTGTTGGCAAAGCCGAGCTGCTGGTTGTTGTGGGAGTGAATGCCAATGATCTTCCCCGGCAGACTCTCCATATATCGCTTAGTCAAGGTCTCGATATCCTCGGAATAAAAAGCGCCAAAGCTGTCGACCAGATAGATAATCGGCACCCGGCTCTTGGCCAGGTCACCCAAGGCCTCTTCCAAATCCCGCAAGCCGACTGTTGACACTGCCATCAGGTTGATCGTAGTCTCATACCCCTTGTCGATACAGTGATGCGCCAGATCGATAGCGGCATCAACCTGGTGAACATAGCAGGCCACTCGGATCATATCGAGCGAACTTTCTGTCTTATGAGGGATATCGTCGTAGTTGATCCGCCCGATGTCTGCCATGGCGGAGAGCTTGATCTTCTTCTCGCCAGTGCCGATGATCCGTTTCAGGTCATCCTCAGCACAAAATTTCCATGGACCCATCTCTTCTCGGGAAAACATCCCCTCTGAACTGAGATAACCAATCTCCATATAATCGACACCGGCCTTGCTCAGGGATTCATATACCCTCCGGACAAATTTGTCGTCAAACTGCCACTTATTCATCAGCCCGCCATCACGGACCGTGCAGTCAATCACCTTAATCTCTGGTCTGTACATTCGTTGTCTCCTGTTTCTTTAATCGCTTGGCAACAAACCTGGTAATCATCAACTCATCCCCAGGTATGAGTTAAGTTACGTAGTGCCGCTACCACTCCGGCAGTAATTAATAAATTTCCTGACATTGGCAGCAAGTTCTGCCAAATTTCTCTGCCGAAGGGCTTCCTTGCCAAATAAATTGGCACTGACTCCCACCGCTTTCACGCCTGCTGCAAAATAGTCGCCTAGGTTATCCGCTGTGACCCCGCCGACCGCCACCAGCGGAATGTGATCAAAAGGTCCCAGCAGCTCTTTGATGTAGCCAGGACCAAAGGCAGAACAGGGGAAAACTTTGACCATATCAGCGCCGGCTGCCCATGCCGAATAGACCTCTGTCGGCGTCAGGGCCCCGGCGATCATGGGCACCCCCTGATCATTGGCATAGGCGATAACTTCCGGGTCACAATTGGGCGAGACCAAAAACATAGCCCCAGCCTTGACCGCTCTTTCTGCCTCCTGTCGGTTGCGGATGGTACCCATCCCCAACCAATGACCTTGCGGCACGGCGGAGCGACCAGCAGTAATCATCGCCTCGGCGCCTGTGGTGTTCATGGTCACTTCAATGGCCTGAAGCCCCTCAGCAAAGGAAGCGACCATAATCTCGCTGAAAAATGAGGCCTCAACACCTCGCAAGATACCAATTATCGGGACATTAAGCTGCATCACCCACCTCTCCCGTTTTCTATATCTGTAATGCGGCCAGGCCGCAAGAAAAAAATCCTCACCATACGAGCCCCTGGGTTCCTATAGCCCGCCACCAGGCCCATAGGATTACCAGCATAGTACCGCACACCATGCCCAATTGACCCCGACGACCAATAATCAAACGCCGGGCAACAATCCAATACCAGAGAAGTCCGCAGACCACACCTACACCCAAACCCCAGAGATGAGCCCCGACATCGGTCTTTTCCCCCTCGGTTCCGAGCATGGCGAGGAGCCCCGCCCCGGCCCCCAAGGGCAGCAGAATCGAACGAAGGCGGAATGCCTGCAGATTCATCATCCTCAACCCGCAAAGAGCTCCGATCACACCGAATACCGCCGTCGAAAAGCCAACAAAACGATGGTCCCCACCATGGTAGAGTGCATTTAAGTAATTGCCCAAACCTCCGGTCATAAGCGCCAAAAGCCATACCCCTCCACCACCGATTTGGCTGGAGAGATAGGACAACACCACCCCACCCAAGATGACATTACCCAGTAAATGACTGGCATCGGCATGGAGGGTAAGACCGGTCACAACCCGCCACAATTCACTCCCGGCAAAGACTAAATCACTATCAACCGCCCCCCGGACAAACCATGGATTATCCGCACGCCACGGACCGGTTATGCCATGAAAAAGGGCCAGACCTGCCAAGAGCGCCGTCAGCGCCCAGCCTTGGCCTGGATTAAACGGAACCGGGGCTGGCAAAGGGGGCCAGCCCCGGTTCTCCTCTTCAAATCTAGCAAGATGATCTCGGGCAGCAACAAGTTCGGACGGAGAGACCTCGACCCGCCAGAGATGATCCGACCGTAAGAGACGATGGCTGATATTAACCGAAAGGAGCACCAATGAAAAAAGCTCCATTGAATCCTTCTCGCCCTGAGCCACGGCAACAGCAATGACCTCGCCCTGACCAGTGTCGAGCGAAGGGGGCTTGAGCCCCAGAGCTACCGCCATTTCAGTGCCAGAAACAGTCCGGCAAGGAGCACCGGCTGATGGACAAAATAGATGACCAAAGAGTGACGGCCGCCCCAGGTGAGTACCCGGACCGGCCAACGCTGGGAAAGATCTGCAATCCTGTAGCGCCGGTTCCCGTCAGGATAGAGCATATGCCCTAAAAATACACCGATGAGCATCGGACCAAGCCACGGAATGAGCGGGGCATAATCAACACTGCTGAAGTCATAGGGCTGCAACCCGAGCCAGAGCAGCCAGGAGGTGTCCAGTCGGACCTCATTGGTCCACAATGCGGCTGAAGAGATCAGGACACCAGCCACAAGACTGACCATGGGATGCCCAACAAAAGGATAGACAAGGATCAGACCTGCACCGATCAAATGGAGGACCCCGAAGATCACCATCCCATCCCCAGCAGCAAACCACGTGGCACCCGTTACCACCAGGCCCAGCCCCATCAAGCCGAGACCACGGAACACAATCTTACCAAACCCGTAAAATCGTGAATCAGGCCTCGCTTGACTCAACGTCAAAGAGATCCCGGCCAATACAATAAAAAATCCAGCGACGAACCGGGCGAACCAGTCCAAGACGCTGGATTGCAGCTGCTCCTTACCCCCAAAAAAAACCAAATCAAACAGAAAATTTGACACAATCATCAGGCCAACCGCTGCCCCGCGCGCGCAGTCGATCTCCCACCTGCGAGGGGGTAAATCATTACCAGGTTGGCTCATACGCAACGCTTTATCCCCGAATGATCAACAGTGCCCAGTGTCGCATGCGCTGAAACTGGTTCCCTTCAATCACTCGCCATGAGCCAGTGCTGAAAGTTGGCGGGAAATCTCCGCCACCTTATCCTCTCTGCCCATGCCCTGATAAACATTTAACAGCTCGGTCAGTGTTCGCTGATGCCCCGGCACCTTCTCTAAAATCTGCAGACAGGCCTTCTCCGCCTCAACCCAGTTCTGCTGCATCCGATACAGTCTGGACATCCCCAACAGAGCATAAAGATCAAATCCTACCTGAAGACTACGCATATAGTGTTCTAACGATTGATCGAAGCGATCCAGATTCAGCATAGCATCGCCAACCCGGGTCAGCAGATCCTGATTATGAGGCTCATTTTCTAGAATTTTCGACCACCAAAAGACAGCCCGATCAAGATTCTCCATACCCCGCTGGCAATCCCCCAGACCATACAGAGCAAAACTGTTCCACGACTCGAGACAGGTGGCCCTCTCATAATAATTAGCCGCGACTTCGTACTCCTTACGACGGCGGTAGATGTTGCCAACCATGGTCAACACTGCCACATAGCCATCATCCAAGGCCAAGAGTCTATCGAAATACTCCAAGGCCTTTTCATCATTCTCGACCTTATAATACAGACTGCCAAGGCCAAGAAGGGCATATTTATCCTCGTTATTGACAGCAAGGGCTCGCTGATAAAACGCCTCAGCCTTATCAAAATTACCGGTTTTGTTGAACGACTCCGCAAGACGAACCATGACATAGATATCATCTTTATTGCAGTCGAGATAGCGCATCCAGTAGGGAATAGCTCGTTTATGCTGAAGGATGCCGCGATACGAGTCCCCAATGCCACGCAACGCAAAGACATTAACAGAATCGAACTCAAGCACCTTCTCGTAGTAGGCTATAGATTCTTCGTACTTTTTCATTTCGCGGGTTGTGTCACCCAGCCCGACCAGAATATAGGCGTTCTGAGGATCGATTTCCAACGCCTCTCGAAATGCGGCCTCAGCTTCACTATATAAATGTTTACGCAAATAGCTGCGCCCTAGTTTACTGAGACGTAACACATCCTTTTTAGGTTTGCTCGTACTTGCCGTAGCGCTTACCCCTGCCTCGGCCCACTTCTTGTAAGCCGGATTAATCCGGTCCGCGCCTACAGTGAGCCACTCAGGCACCTCATACGGATGATTCTGATTAAGCCAAGCCTCGAGTCGTTCGGTGTTTTCGGCCAAAAACTTGATGGTCAGCCGATACTCCTTGGAGTGACTCACCTCATCCTCCCAACGGTAAAAACTCCGTATCGGTCCATCAATCTGGACACAGACAGCAAGTCGGGATTCCACCACGTCCCTGGCCATTTTTTCGGCATCAACAGCATTCGCCACAGTTGTCCATCCGATATTCATATCTTTTCCTTTTTAATGAGTTCCACTTCCATCTTGAGAAAATGAGTTGGATAAAATTGTAAACGTTCAGCAGCGCTGCTGAACGTTTACAGTTCCGGGGTTACCTGTAGTTTTAGTGTCCCTGGTAAACGGTTACATAAAATTTGCCAGCAGCAGATCAAAAAACAGAGGAAAAAAATCTCAATCTGCAGCAACACCAGTATCCCCGAGACAACAACTTAATCGACGACCCAACCTCCTGGCTTCCGCACTTTCTCTACTTCAAACCCTGGCCCGATACCAACTGACAACCTTCTTGGCCGTAATCGGTAAAATCCCTAAAAGAACAAACGACACGATCATCCTGGGCGAAACAATCCCGGCCAAGGTTTCAATTTTAGCTAACTCCTTGCCAGCATTAACATAAACCATGGTTCCAGCCAACATCCCAATCTGGGAAACCCAGTAAAACGTGGTCAATGGAATCTTGGTCACCCCCATCACTAGGTTGATCACAAAAAATGGGACCACCGGTATCAGACGCAAGGTAAAAAGATAAAAGGCCCCCTCCTGCGCCATCCCCTGATTGATGGTGACCAACGCCCCGGCAAAACGATTTTGCACCCACCCCTGTAATAAGATTCTGGCAACATAACAAGCTACTGTTGCCCCAATGGTGCTGGCAAAAGAGACCGCAACAATCCCGACCCAAAAACCAAAGAGCCCCCCTGCTGCCAACCCAAGGACAACTGCGCCAGGCAGGGATAAGGCAGTGACAACCACATACACACCCATATAGATCGCCAGGACAAGAATGGGTCTATCCGCGTACCAGCCCTGCAGCGTAGCCTGGGAACCTTTCAAATAATCCAGGGTCAGGTACTGTCCCAGGTCGAAATAAACAAAAAGAGCCACCACAGCAAAGGCTCCTGCCAACAAAAGAACTGCTCTGCCTCGCCCCTTAGTCATAATGTCCGGTGCCTGAACCTCAGGCACTGATTGTCCCTCCTCAGGTGAACCCCGCTCCAGCAGTGCAGGCATAGCAATGATCCGAAACAGCGATGAGATCACCTTGCCTTGGCATCACGCCTAACTCACTGACATGACGACGCACTCCTCCTAAAGGCAAGTTAAGCGCCTGGTTAAAATCACAATCAGAGAGAAACCCATCCCATCCTACCGAGATCAGACTCCGGCACATGACTCCGGCGACGGCGCAGGGATTAAAGGCGGCAACCAATCGCCCCATGTACGCGTTATAATTATCAGTCTGCTCAAGCCATTGCTTGAACCTTCCCAACGGAACATTCGCCAAGGAAAACAATCTGTTAAAGGTAATCCCCCACTTCTCAAACAACACCTGATGAAAACGTTGCTCCATCGCCGCCTGATCCGCTGGCATAAAGGCCCCGGCAGGATTAGAGACCAAATCAAGCTCCAAGCCGCTTCCCTCGTGGCCATAGCCCATATCGTTCAAAATCCTGAGAACGGCAATGGATTGTTGAAAGGCGCCGTTACCACGCTGCGATTCGGCCTGGGCCTCGTTCAATGCCGGAAATGAGGCGACGATTACTACCCGATGCTGCCTGCAGAGATCAAGGAGTCCGGCCCGGGAGGAATCAGCCATGGCCACCAGATTGGAACGCAACAGCAGCCTCGGCGTATGCTTGGCCAGTCCGTCCAGCAACTCGCAGATATGAGGATTCATCTCCGGCGCCCCGCCAGTCACATCAATACTGGCAAAGGACACTCGTGAAGCAAGAGCCTTGACCTCAGTCATGGTCTCACGGGTCATGATCTCAGTCCGGGCAGGACCGGCCTCCAGATGACAATGCCTGCAGGACAAGTTGCATAACCGACCGACATTAACCTGCAGCGTCGCAGCGGTATCCCGAGTCAAGAGGTGGCCATGACGGGCTACCATTTCCGCAAACGTCGGCCAGTGCCTCTGTTCCGAAGAATTCATCGCCATCGGCAGCTCTTCCCAAGTTTCACCAATCTAAACCAAAAGTAACTACACAGGTTAACGGTAATCAGTTATCGGTTTACGGTTAAAAGAATCATGGTTAGTCATAAATCATCGCATGACACTCAATGTTAGTGTGTCCTCAGCCATTGGCAGGACTCTATCACCGTCAACTGTCAACCGTAAACCGACAACCTGAGCGGTTACAACCAGGAATAGATTAAACTATGGGTTCATCTAATTTGCGGATCATATTCATGGGTACACCTGATTTTGCCGTGCCGTCTCTCCGTGAGCTGATCGAGAATAACGAAAATATCGTTGCTGTCGTAACTCAGCCGGACCGGCCAAAGGGACGCGGCCGCAAGCTGACTCAGCCACCAGTGAAACTTCTAGCAGAACAGGCAGGGATCAAGGTCCTGCAGCCGACCAAGATCAGAACAGAATCCTTTCTCGATGAGTTGCGCCGCTTCCAGCCCGATGTCATTCTGGTTGCCGCTTATGGCAGAATTTTGCCGCCAGCGGTGCTGTCTCTTCCCCGTTTAGGGTGTATTAACGTCCATGGCTCAATCCTGCCTAAATATCGAGGCGCTGCGCCAATTCAGACAGCCATCCTGCGTGGTGAGCGTGAGGCAGGGGTCACCATCATGCAGATGGATAGCGGTCTTGACACCGGGGATATGCTGCTGGTTGGCTCTTTGCCGGTCAGTGACCAGGATACCTCAGCGACCTTGATCCCTCGGTTGGCGGAACTAGGCGGTTCACTCCTTCATCAGTCTCTGGGCTTATTGGTTGCCGGTCGTTTGGAGCCCAAAAAACAAGATGATGGCCAAGCGACCCTTGCCCCGCCGTTGACTAAGGAAGATGGTGTGATCGACTGGAAAAATTCAGCGTTTGCCATCAGTTGTCAAATCCGTGCGCTTGATCCCTGGCCCACAGCATATACCCGGATTCAAGGTAAACAGATCAAACTTTTTATGCCGACGGTGATAGCCGAGGATAACCCAGGACAACCGGGAGTCATTGTCTCTGCAGATAAGAAAGGGCTTGTCATCGCTTGCGGTAAAAATCAAATCCGGATTGCCGAAGTTCAGGCCGATGGCGGTAAACGGATGCCGGTTCATGCCTTTCTTCTTGGACACTCGTTACTTTCAGGCGTGGCGCTCGGTTAATCGAGATGTCTCAAACATTTGCAACTATCGCGTATCTTGATTGTTTTTCCGGCATCAGCGGGGACATGTTTTTAGGCGCCTTGCTTGACGCTGGTCTCCCTTTTGATCTCTTGACGGATACATTTAAAAAGCTTGATCTTAAAGAGTATCAGCTTGTTGCTGAAGCAACCTGCGGCCATAGTTCTATTGCCGCTACCCGGTTTCAGGTCAAACTCTCCGGTCATCAGCACCCTAGGGATTGGCAGACCATTCGTGCCCTACTGACTGAAAGCCGACTCCCTGAGCCAATCAAATCCCGTTCACTGACAATTTTTCAGACCTTGGCAGCTGCTGAGGCCAAAGTTCATGGATGTCCTATTGATCATGTTCATTTCCATGAGGTCGGCGCAGTTGATAGTATCATTGATATCGTTGGGGCTGCTATAGGTCTTGACTATTTTTCGATCACCGGGTTGACCTGTTCGCCGCTTCCTATGGGGCGGGGGTCAGTGAAATCCAGCCATGGCGTTCTCCCCCTACCTGCTCCTGCAGTGTGTGAGTTAGTGAAGGGCGTACCGATTTATGGCGTTGATGTGGAAATGGAGTTGGTGACCCCGACAGGCGCCGCTATTGTCAAGGCGTGTGCTCGGGAGTTTGGGCCGTTGCCAGCGATGACCATCGTTAAGGTCGGTCATGGGGCTGGAAGTAAACAACGACCTGACGGGCAGGCTAACCTCCTGCGGCTGATGATTGGCGAGGCAACGGCTGCATCCGAAGCCCAAGAGGTTATTGTCATTGAAACGAATCTTGACGATTGGTCTCCGGAAACCTACCCTTTTCTGTGCGAAAGACTGTTTGCCCGCGGAGCCCTTGATGTTGCTCTGGTTCCGATTCAGATGAAGAAGGGGAGGCCGGGGTTCATCATTCAGGTAATCGCATCTCCTGTTCATGCCTATGGTCTGCGTCAGACCTTGTTGTGCGAGACATCGGCCATCGGGGTGCGTTTTCGTCGAGAGGAGCGGCACACCTTGCCTCGTCGTTTAGGGGTGATTCCGACTAGTTTTGGAGACGTGAAGGTGAAGCAGATTGACATGCCGGTGGGCAGGCGCATTACACCGGAATATGAGGATTGTCGACGGATTGCTCTTGAGGTCGGTGTCCCTATTGCTGAGGTTTATCGTGCGGTGATATCTCAACCGTTAGATGCTTTTCACTTAATTCAGATCGAGAGCGATCTGCCGGAACAGTAAGTCATCATGGTTCGAATTATTCTTTTTATTGCCACAGGGGGGTACGCAGGGTATCTGCCTAAAGCTCCTGGAACGTGGGGTACCTTGGTGGCCCTGCCGATTAATTTTCTGCTTTTGTATCTATCTCCAGAACAATATTACACTGCCCTGGCGGTCATATTTTTCCTTGCCGTTTATACGGCCGGTTCAGCCGAAAAGATCATGGATCGAAAAGATCCTGGTAGTATCGTCATTGATGAGATCATCGGCATGCTGATCGCCTTGATCGCGGTTCCTGCCCAACCTCTTTACTGGGCCGTGGCTTTTCTCCTCTTCAGATTTTTCGATATCATCAAACCTTGGCCTGTGTCGTGGGCGGATAGACATCTTAATGGCGGTCTTGGTATTGTTATGGATGATGTCCTGGCTGGTATCTATGCCTGGCTGGCGCTTCATGGGGCGTTGTTGTTGCTACCCATGCTTTCTGGTGGCTGATCCGGTTGTACTCCTGTGTTGGCATCCCCTTTTTTGTCAAGAGGATGGACATCTCTTGGTAGCACACTGTCCTCTTCGATCAGTTCTGCGATAAAACTGCCTACGACAACCTTACTTTTTAGTTTCACCAGGATCTGTCTGCTGTCATCAGTCAGCCAGATATACATTGATGCCCCCGGGCTTTTCTCGAAAACCCCTTTTACATCACGGAGATCCGGTTCGATTTTGATGGTCTGATAGGTTTTGCCACGAATGGTGATGGATTCTTTATTGAGGAATTTGGCCTTGCCGAGGGAGAGCTTTTTGCCATCGGTGACTGGGTGCTCAACAGTAAAAGGGGGACTGAGTTGTTGGCTGCGGATATAATATAGAGCAGACAGCGGATCAAGGGTTTCGGCGGGGACTGAGATCGGATTTTCTGTTTGACCGAAGTTACTGTATTGCGCGGTGTTGGTGGTCCAGTTGAAGCGAACGACGATGTCTCGAGTGTGACGACTTTCTTGCATCTTCTTGTACTTGAGGCTGTGGCGAAGGTCTCCTGTTGTATAGGAATCGACACGCTCCTGATAGGGATAAATCAAGGCGATGGCGGGCAGGGTGTGGGCGGTCATAATGAAATGGTATCCTGCCCCTGCCGGATCACCATCTTGCTGATGGGCTATTTCCAGAGTAGCTCGTCCTGCCGGGATGAAGCTCCAAGAAATCAGATAAGAGAGCTTCTCTCCCTTCTGAAAGGGGAATTCCTGCGCCACGCTGTTGACGATGGTTAGGGGCAATAAACACAATGAACT
>VMSU01000103.1 GCA_013792005.1 Desulfobulbaceae bacterium | reverse complement strand
GCCGAGGCCTGTCTCTCCCTGTCAAGAAGCAGACTGGGAACCCTGTGCTGGATGCTCTGATGGGGAGGTTTCAGATCTGCATCGAGAGTGGAGTTGCGGATACGTTCCTTGAGACTCTGCTTAGACTCATGGCCCTCGTGCTGACCTTTGACCATGATTTTCGCAGGAACATCAAAGGATTCAAGGGTCGTTACCTGTTTAAGAGCAAGGACGGCGGCGTGACTGCCGGGGCGATTTTTGAGAACAGTCGTCTCACCGTGTCCAGTGGTGCGGTAGCAAACCCGAACATCACCATTCTATTTAATGATGGCCGCGCACTTATGGACTTTCTGCTCACCCCCAAGCCGGACATCCTGGGCTCCATGCTCCGTCAGGAGATCTCACTGAACGGCAATCTCAACTATCTTTATAAGTTCGCTTATATGGCACGACGACTCCAGCGTATGGCAACGGGACAGGAATGACAGAGGGGCAACCGCTCATCTTCAATATCCACCGACTGGCGATGGACGATGGGCCGGGCCTCAGGAGTACGGTATTTTTCAAGGGCTGTCCCCTGTCCTGTGATTGGTGCCACAATCCAGAGGCTATGAAGACCGGGGCTGAAGTGGCTTTTTTTCCGAAGCTCTGTCTCGGTTGTGGCGCTTGCGAGAAGGCCTGCCCGGAAGGGGCCATTGAGCCGGAAAGGGCAGAGCGGTTGATTCGTGCGCGGTGCACGGGATGCGGCAGGTGTGCTGAGGTGTGTCCGTCAACGGCGTTGCGTCTGGTGGGGATTTATTATCCGGTGCAGGATTTGGTATCCCTGCTCCTCAGAGATAGAATCTATTACCAAGTGTCAGGAGGAGGAGTCACCTTCTCCGGCGGTGAGCCCACCCTGCACCTGGACTATCTGGAGACCGTCCTCGCGACACTCCGCAGCGAGGGCATCCATGCCGCGATTCAGACCTGCGGATATTTTCCCGTGGAAGCCTTTGTCGAAAGGATTTTGCCCCTGGTGGATTTGGTTTTTTTTGATCTGAAGCTATATAATCCTGAAGATCATGCCCGGTTGACTGGCAGGGATAACAGCATGATTTTTGATTCGTTTACGCGCTTGACCCTCGAAGCGAGAGAGAAAATCATTCCCCGCATACCCTTGGTGCCGGGGAGAACCGCTACCCGCGATAATTTGCAGGCGCTGGCGAGCTTTGTCAATGATCATGGGTATGGACGTTGCGATCTTAAGACCTATAATCCGGGTGGTCTCGGGAAACGGCTTGTCATCGGGATGTCGGTCCCAGTGGATCTGCCGGAATCTTTGATGGACGTAAAGAGGGAGGATGAGTTGAGGGAGTTTTTTGCGCAGTCGCTGGCAGGGGAAGAGGTGTGTCGTGCTGAATATTTTTTTCAGCAGGAAGGGAGCAGCAGGAGAGTGGATAAAAGACGAAAAGGAGAAGAGCCATGCAGATCGATTTTCATCATGCGGTAACCTATGTTACAGCCCGTTGCGCAGGTTTTAGTTCTCAAGAGGCGGATATTATCGCCTATGCGGCGCAGTATGTGGACGACTCAACATCCAGCGGTCCAGTTTGGTTCGACAACAAGGCCATGTACCTGCGCTGTAGTTCGGCTCATGGCACCCTGGATCTGCGAAATCTCAAAAATGAGGAGAATCACCTGGTGTGGCTGCCATTCCACTTTTTACCAGGCAACGGTGGTCTGCCTGCCGGTCAAGATCCCACCGGTTCCTTCATTAAAAAGATTGTCTGTCATCCCAACAGTCCGGTGGCCGAAGATATGCTGGAGGCCGCCATCAGCGATCAGGGAAAACCCTTTGCCCTCCACCGTTTGGGCATCACCATGCACGTATATGCTGATACCTGGTCACACCAGGGGTTCGCCGGGGTGCTGCATGAGGTGAACGAGGTGGATAAGCTTATGGAAACAAGTGACAGTGGGGTCTTCAAGGGTGGATTGAAGAAGTTTGTCAGTGGATTTCTGGATGATGCTGTTCCCCCGCTTGGTCATGGTAGGGCTCTGATTTTTCCGGACATGCCTTTTTTGTCGTGGAAGTATACCAATGGGAGAAATGAATTGATCGAGCGGAATAACACCGAGCTGTTCGGCTCGGCCGCTGACAGGATGTGTCGCGCCATGCAGCGCTATCGTCGCCACCGGGACCCTGCGGTGCAAGAGACCGGGCTGTCGCCTTCAGATAAGTCAGTCGCGCGCGAACTTTTTCTCAGCTTCGTTGACAAGGATGGTTACGTACGGCACAAAAAGTGGGTTAAGGCCATTGCCGATGGGGCCTTCAGCTTTGGCAGTGCCTCGATTTCCTACGCTGCGGATGGGCGAAGCTCCTGGAAGGCCGCAGCCCTCGGCACCAGCCAAGACATGCCGGTGTACAGTTACTCGCCGGATTTCCTCCGCTGTGACTGGAAGTTCTTTCACGACGCCCTGCAGCAACACCGTTTGACTGTGTCTCACGACATTCTGCCACGGTACGGTATTTGTGCGGCTTAATCCGTTGTTGCCGTTCCGGGGCCTATCATCTGTGATCCTGGTTGCCATGGGGTAAGAGTCGAAGGCAATGGGTTTGTAAGGTGAAAATCACGAAATAGGGAATGTGGTAAAATAACACATCAAGGAGCAAGGGATGAGCAATTATCTCGATCCGGGGCATTTTCCAGCTGCTACAGCGAATGAACGGCTCGTGCTTGAGCGTGATCTGATGGAGATTATCGGCAAGGAATGGGCAGGCGGGGTGCTGGCCATGCTGGGTCGATTTCAACGTATTTTGGCAGATAATGATCGGCGCGCCGAATGGGAGGCGGTCTTTGCCAAGTTGCGGACCATTTTTCTCTGCGGGAAAATTGTCCCCCTTGATGGGCCGATGATCGGGGTGCCGGTGGCTATCCGGGACAGTGACTACTTCCGGGAGACGGCTAAGTTGTTTGGCCGAGATCGATCTGTGGCGGCCAATATCGAGTGGATGGCTACCTGTTGGAATGTCACCTTTGCGACTACCGGTCTTTGGATGGGCAAAACCTTCGAACCTGTTTCTCGGGAGGTATTTGGCGCCGACTGTGACCACAATGCCGAGGTTATGGCAGGGTATGATCCGGCCACCTCCCGTATCGGCAGAAACTTTTTTAGGGAACCGGCGGACCCAAATCTGCTCCAGGGTATTTCCCTTCCGGTGCTCACCCGTCTTTGGCGGCTTAAGGACCGTCCCTTGGATCAAAACGCCGAGGGCTTTGCCGGCGCCATTCTCGCCCATAACCTGAAGAAAGAGCAGGTCATTCCTTACACCAAGACTGGTGGCATCTTTCTCGCCCAGCCGGGAAACTCGGTGGTGCCGGAAATGAAAGGGAAAGAGGTCTATCAATTAAACTACCGCTGGCCAAGCTTGGATCCGGTCTATCCGATGACGAGACTCATGGATGAACTTGTTCAGATCGCGGACGGCGTCTGGCTTGGGCAGTTGGTCATGGCGACCCGTCATTATAGCCTGGGGACATGCCCTATCTCGCTCTTAGGAGAGCACTCAGCAAAAATCCCATTAGGAGGCGAACCTTATCAACCAGGACGACAGGCGCTCCTTGGTCACCTTAAGGACCTTCTGAGAGGCAAGGGCGATGACGAATACGGATACCAGAACAACGGTTTTTTCCTTATGATCGAGACATCCCTTGCCAAAAAGGCGTATGCCGACGAGGCCTTTCCGCATCTCCGGCCACGGATGGGCGAGAGGGGCTTTAACGAACTCGGCTATCATAACTGTCAGGCGGAAAAGGCCTCGGGCCGTGCCGCTTCGTTGGGTGGGGAGGTAAAAGAGTGGCGGGGAGGGTGGGAAAAGAGCCTTAGGCTTAAGCGCAAATTTACCACTCTCTGCGTGGAGACCTCCCCCAAAGATGATGATGGCGATGTGCACGAACTTCTTCGGGTTGGTGAGTCGGTTTTGCAGATGCTGCACCGGATTCAGCAGGAGATATCCAGTCAGAGTTGCCTGGATGACCATCTGCGCCACTTCGAAAAATTGAACCGCCTATTTCGGTGCGGCATCGCGCCAAGCATTAAGGATGGTCTTTTTCACGGGCAGAGTCGAGGCTACAATCAGCGTTTTGACGCTCCCGAGCCGGTACTGTGGTATGGCAAGGAAGAACCCTGCCAGGGATATGACCATTATCATGGCGCCACCTTGAACCTGCACTTAGGTTTTGGCGACACCTTCCGCGACAACTGGCGGCGCAGACTCAGTGAGGAGAGCGTTTTTCCCGGTGCCCTTGCCTGTCTGCTCCAGAAGAAAGGTGGGGCGCCGAACTTGTTGAACGTTGTGTGGGCTAATATCGGCAGGTTTATTTTCCCATGGGCAGGTAAATCTTTTCAGCGGATCAGTCCCAGAAAGCTCAGCATGTTAGTTGACGAAAGTCCCGATCTGGCAAAGCGCTATCCAGCACGGGTGGCGGAGTTGGCTGCCCATCCGGCGAGCTGGCCCCATTACGATTTAGTGCGACGGAGCCGGGATGGGTATTGGCCCGCGCAGGGTATCTATGCCGCACATCTCGCCGGAGGCACCTGGGACAATGGTATGGCCGAGAGCGACAAGGGGTTCTGGCGCGATGAGGCAGATTGCCGCTGGCTCCAGGGCATGAATTTGCAGGATGATCGCATTCTGCCGGCAGATCCACTATTCGAGGCGCTGGATATGAATTATGGTCCGTTGCTGCCATCCGTCCGTAAGCTGGCCACGGCCTGTCCTTCGCCCTTTGTCCGCCAGGGGTATATGTTCCTCGGCGCTTCGGACAGGAACTCGGTCCTCCCCATGAACAGCAGCGGAGCGCGAACCAAGAACGTTTTTCAGTTCCACTACCGCTTCCCGCTCATTGGTGGTCCGGCACCCATCGGCACCTGTCTCGATGAACTGGTGGAAATTGCGGAGGGACTCTTCCTCGGCCAGCTTATCTATTCCACCTCCCTGTTCACACCCTTCCATTCATCTGTTGATCCGGTCGAGTACCGTTATCAGCTTTTCGGCTACTTCCTTCTGCTTGACGATGACTGGGAGCACCATCGTCAAGCCATCGGCTTGGATGTCAATCGTCAATGGTAGTATAGATTTGGGATTTGGAGTTGATCTATTTCTTGGAATGACACCTTGGGGCTCATTACACGATAACGTTTAACGGCGGTTTCGTTTCATCGGAAGTCATTTCCGTCAGAGACAGCTCCTGAAAGGCTAGGTAATTTGAATAATTGTAGGATGGTGGAAGATTGGATGTAAGAGGAGCATTCTTTGGAGATTCATCTGTGAAAGTCGTGGCAATATTTTGTTCTTTATCATTTGTCTCCTCCGTCTTCATCGTGATGGTGTCGTGAGTCAAGGTGTCTTCTTCAGGTCTTGCGGCAGGCGGCGCTTCGTTTGGCTGGGTGATTTCATCGACACCAATATCTGTGTCACTGCTGTTTGCCATCATTTGTGGGGTCGTGATAGATTCTGACTGATTTTCTACTATGTTCTCTGGGATAGAGGCAGTTGCCGCCGTACTGTCTTGGTCTAAGGTTCCAGGGGTGTTTTCTGGTGCCGGAGATGGGACAGAGGCGCTTATGATTCCATTCGGAGGAGAAAAAAGTTGCTGTGATGGAAGTAACTGGGCGACTTCTACCATTGCGGTAATTGCGCTGGTGGCAGCATGAATCGTATTCATCGCCTCTTGTAAGGACTTTTGGTATTCCGGCGGGAATGAACCGGAGATTGAGGACAAGATGCTGTCGAATGTAGCTATAGCATCTTTAAAGGTAGTATTAGCCGAAGCGAATTTGGCCTCCGCTGTCACGGAAGGAGGTTTCACTGCGGTGGCAACTGTTGATTGGAGCGGAGTTGAGCGCTTGATTATCGTTGGGCGTCTGATAGTCGTGGTGAGGGCATTGCGTTGGGATGGCCGTTTTATCGGTGTGTACCCTGGGATTACCTTGCTCGACCGTGAAGTGGCCGTGGATTTCATAACCGCCATAATCAAATCTCCTGTCAACTGAGTACAGTTATTACGTATTGTATACGTCATGCTGGGGTGCAAAGTGTGCGCCAGGGATTGTTTTGGATTGGTTCTGTGGCTTCTTGATGAAAAAAATAATGTTTTTAGGTAGATGGGAGTTCATGCTGGAGGTGGGAGGAAGCGGGCAGGATACTTATTTCCTGGGAAAAGTGAGATGTTGTTCTATGTGAAAGTTATCTGGGAAATATCTTCCGCTTTGAAAAGTAATTCTCTTTGGGGTTACTCATGTGAAAAGAAGGGTGTGTCTCATCCTAGTTTAAGGATAGCAGAGATTTCGATATCTGCTGGTCGTAAGTGTTGGAGTAGATTTCTGTGTCCATGATCAGGACATTGATGTTATTTCCTGGGGGGCAGCATATGGTGAATTCATCGGAGCTTTCAATGCATGGATTTAGATTGTAATTAAATTGCCCACGCTACGTTGTTGTGCATGTAAGGGCTGAAAGCCTAAGATCTCAAATGACAAGATCAGTTCATCTAATATTTGCGATAGGTTGTCTTTTCCCAGATCTCTGATCGCTTCATAAATAGAAGCTTTTGCTCTCAAGATTTTATCTTGGAACAAGAACATGTTACCATCAACTGATGCTGAATCAATAAATTCATTATCCAGCAAGAATGATAGTTTATCCTGATTTCCATAGGCCAGAATGTTTAATCTTTCTTTTAATGGCTTACGAATAATATTACGAAGAAATTGCTCCCCATGTTTTGTGCTGAATATATTATTGCCATCTTTTATTAAGGTAAGCATCATCATTAAATAGGGTGAATACCTGCGTGTTAATCCTATTTGAGTAATTACTTTATTAGACATGAGGTGGCCGTAGTTTTTAAGGTAGACTTCTGGATGCAATAAAAATTCATTGCTTGTTGATTGTCAAAAAAACTTAAATAACAACAGAAAGTATTCTGTTTAAGATTTGAGAAGGCATCGCAAGTTGCATATTGTGGTAGATCCCAGTCTCCACTTCCTGTTGTGTTGCCTGACAACTACGATAAGGCCCTGCAACTGGGCATTATCCTTTCACCCTTCCCAGCAGTGGAGAGAGTTCCTTTTGCGTATTATAATTTTTACAATCTCGCAAAAAGTCCG
>VMSU01000102.1 GCA_013792005.1 Desulfobulbaceae bacterium | reverse complement strand
GAGACTCCGAAACACACCCCGCGCCTCGGAGTCTCTCTTCGATCGCTTACCTGTATATCTCACCTTTTGCTTAGCCATCCCCGAACTTTTTACGAGATTGTCAATTCTACTTTGTCACATTTACTTTACAGTTGTTCACGCATAAAATCTCGCGTCATTCCGGCATGATTTTAGCCGGAATCCAGACCGTTGTGACGCACTGAACCCCAGCTACAATCATGCTGGGGTTACTGAATGTAAAATGCGAGCTAAGTCTGAGTCTGCTAACCGTAAACCGGCAACTAATCACCGGCAACCTGGGTAATCACGATAACGATTTCGTAAAAATCCAGGGATGGGGTAACGGGTCACTGCTTAATCAGAATTAGGAAAAAACACAAATCTTGCTTTTACGCCCCTGCTCCGGTAGATTGCGGCACAATCGACTGCTTATAATAAGCCCGTCCATCCTTCCCTTCTGACAAAATAAACCATTACCCGCTCCAAAAAGGTACTACTAATGATAACTTTGCTTGATTACGGCGCCGGCAATGTCCGTAGCGTCAGAAACGCAATTAAACGTCTTGGCTTCGAGATCTGTGATGTCCGCAAGCCAGAAGACATTACCGCAGCCCAGCGGCTGGTTTTTCCTGGGGTCGGTAGTTTCGGCAGCGCCATCCATCGGCTCAACGAACTCGGTTATATCGAGCCACTCCTTGCTTACCTACGGGAAGACAGACCGTTCCTCGGAATCTGCCTGGGACTGCAAACCCTTTTTGAGTCAAGCGAGGAGTCTCTCGGTGTCCCCGGCCTTGGCATTATCCCCGGTACGGTGGGACGCTTCACCACCCCGGGACTGTCAGTTCCTCAGATCGGCTGGAACGACATTAACTGCCGCCAAGATTCTTCCCTTCTCACTGGCTACCAGCAGGAAAAGCTCTATTTTGTCCACTCTTACCGGGCCATGCCTAACGCAAAAAACCAGGAATGGATCCTGACCACCACTAACTACGGCGATGAATTCATCAGCGGAGTGCAAAAGGGCAATGTCGCTGCTTTCCAGTTTCATCCGGAAAAGAGCGGTGAGGCCGGACTGACCCTGCTCGGCAATTTCCTCCGCGCCGGAGATCTGACCTCTTCCCCAACAAAGACCGAGGTCTTATCGAAAACCAGATTGGCAAAACGAGTGATCGCCTGCCTCGATGTCCGTAGCAACGACGAAGGTGACCTGGTGGTGACCAAAGGGGACCAGTATGATGTCCGTGAATCCGGCAAGGTCAGAAACCTCGGCAAGCCGGTAGACCTGGCCCGTCGATACTATGAGGAAGGGGCGGACGAAATCACTTTCCTGAACATTACCGCCTTCCGAGCCTTCCCGCTGAAGGACCAACCAATGATCGAGGTCCTGCGTCGCACCTCTGAGCAGGTCTTTGTCCCTCTGACCATCGGCGGAGGAATCCGTGAATATACGGCCTCCGACGGCCAACACTACTCATCGCTCGAAGTGGCTGCGGAATATTTCCGTTCCGGGGCCGACAAGATCTCAATCGGCAGTGACGCCGTACACACGGTTGAAGAATTCATCAAAAACGGCCGTAAATCGGGAACAAGCTCCATCGAACAGATCTCCCACGTCTATGGCAACCAAGCAGTGGTGATCTCCGTCGACCCCAGACGGGTATACTGTACTGATCCCGATCCTGCCAGGAACAGCATCAAGACTCAGTTCCCCGGCCCCAGCGGAGAAGAGCATTGCTGGTACCAGTGCACGGTCAAGGGAGGCCGCGAAGGCCGTGATCTCGACGCCTTGACTCTGGCCACAACGTGCGAAAAACTGGGGGCGGGCGAGATCCTGCTGAACTGCATCGACCGCGACGGCACCAACTCAGGCTTCGACCTGGAACTGATTAACCTGATCAGAAACAATGTCTCGATCCCGGTTATCGCCTCAAGCGGCGCCGGCAAACCTGAACACTTCAGCGAGGTCTTTGCCAAAACCAAGGCCGACGCCGCCTTGGCTGCCGGCATCTTCCATCGCCAGGAGGTCCCCATCGCCTCGGTCAAGGAACATCTGCGAGAGTGCGGAGTCGAGGTTCGCTCCAGGTAACGTACTAAAGTGGACCCAGCTGTCAAAACATAATTCCATCAAGATTAAGGTATAAATTCTAAGAAGGAAACTTACTCAATCTGACATCATACCATTTCTCCACCTCGCCAGATGAGAGATGGTTAATGTTCACCCCACACACCCTCTGATCGTTCTTCGTTGCGTGTGGATAACACACCGACGCACATGCTGTGCTAGGCTTTATACAACCCGGATCTGGCAATAATTACCGCTACCCCATCCGGAACCAGGGACGATATATCGTCACCACATCTAACCATCTCACGAAGCGAGGTCGAAGAGATGTCAACCTGAGGCATGGTAACGACACGGATCACACCCGGACAAGACCCACCACTCCAGATCCCGGCAGAATCACGGCGCAGTTCAGGAAAATATCTATCAATCACCGACTGAGGCTGGCCCATGGCTTCGTCCCTATTAACTACCACCAGATTAGTGAACGCTAAAATATCACGGAATCGCTTCCAAGAAGGGAAATCGGCAAAGGCATCAGCGCCGATAATAAAATACGAGGAGAACAAGTCGATCCCTGATGCCAAACGTTCCAGGGTATCGATAGAGTAGGAAGGTCCGTTGGTCTCCTGCTCAATAAGGCTTAAGGTCAGAGTAGGATCATCGACCAAAGCGGCACGAATCATCTCCGACCTCAGTGCAAATGGAGTAATAGGGATATGCAACTTATGAGGGGGGCGCGAAGCAGGGATCAGCAAGACTCGATCTAGAGCCAGTTGATCCCGAACAGCACGCGCCACTGCCAGATGGCCGTGATGAATAGGATCAAAGGTGCCGCCAAGCAGGCCGGTGCCCCCCATCTTCACCACACCAGCCAAGCCATCATTGGCGGATCTGACCGTCACCGTAGACAATGAACTTCTTGGTGGTAAGCTCCTTTAAACCCATAGGGCCATAGGCATGGAGCTTCGTGGTGCTGATACCGATCTCGGCGCCCAAACCGAACTGACCGCCATCACTGAACCGGGTCGAGGCATTGACCATCACCGAGGAAGACTCCACCTCACGGATAAAGCGCTGGGCATTGGCATAATTCGAGGTGATGATTGACTCGGTGTGGAGAGAACTGTAGGTAGCGATATGATCAAGCGCGGCATCAAGATCAGGCACAACTTTAACCGCCAGGATAAGATCAAGATACTCGGCAGGCCAATCCTCTTCCATCGCAGGAATCACGGACGGCAGGATCGCCTTGGTTTCCGGACATCCTCGCAGCTCGACGCCGGCGTCGACCAGACGCTTACCAATAACCGGGAGAAAAGAAGCTGCCACATCACGATGGACCAACAGAGTCTCAAGGGAGTTGCAGACCCCGGGGCGCTGTACTTTGGCGTTCATCACAATATCGCCTGCCATCTGCACTTCAGCAGAACTATCGATAAAGATATGACACACACCCTTATAATGCTTCAAGACCGGAATCCGAGAATTTTCAGAGACAAAACGAATCAACCCCTCACCGCCGCGAGGAATGATCAAATCGATATGTTCTTCCAGGGTCAGCATGGTGGTAATCGCCTCCCGATCAGTGGTCGGAATAACCTGCACCGCTGCCGCAGGAATATTTTCAGAGACCAAAACCTCCTGGAGAATCTTGGCCAGGGCCAGATTAGAATGAATTGCCTCAGAGCCGCCTCGCAGGATAATGGCGTTACCTGTCTTAAGACAGAGGGCCGCTGCATCCACCGTCACATTCGGTCGTGACTCGTAAATCATCCCGATAACCCCCAGTGGAATTCGCATCCGGCCAACCATAAGACCATTGGGGCGACGGTTCATCTCAGTAATCTCACCGACAGGATCGGGCAGAACCGCGACCTCGCGCAGTCCGGTTACCATGGAAGCAATAACCTTATCGGTCAGATCCAGACGATCAAGCATGGCGGCGGACAGACCCTTGGCTCGTCCCGCAGCTAGATCTTTCTCATTCTCCACCCGGATCACCTCACGCTGCCTGAGCAGTTCATCCGCCATTTTCAGCAGCGCCCGGTTCTTAACCTCGGTTGACAGCGCAGAGAGACCACGGGCCGCCTTGCGGGCCGCCACTGCCAAGCTGGTAATTGTTTCCTGAACGGTCATAGTGCCTCCTCGCATTAACATTGCATACACATAATCTTGATGATCTCGCAAAAAGTCACGGGATGGCTAAGCAAAAGGGCCGACATACAAGGCGCAGTGTGCTTTTGCGAATGAGGCCACACATATGGTGTGCCGAATGAGCAAAAGTGCGCTGCAACGCAGTAGATCGGGCTTTTTGCGACGCCATCAATCTTAGGGTTATTGTCCTTCACCTGAATCAGAGGACCACCAAATTATCGCGGTGAATTACCTCTTCGCTGTCCATAAAGCCCAACACCTCTTTGATGGCGCTACTGCGCATCCCCTGAATCCTACGGATATCCTCCGAAGAATAGTTCACCAAACCGGCGGCCAAAGCTTCATCATTACGGTCGAGACAATGAACAGGGTCACCAATTTTAAAATTCCCCCTGGTCTCCATAATCCCCGACGGCAGCAGACTCTTTCCGCCCGCAGTCACGGCATGGCACGCGCCATCATCAAGGACAAGATACCCCTTAGGCCTCAAGGTATAGGCGATCCAATGCTTACGACTTTGCAACTTCTCCTGCTGGGGAAGAAAGAAAGTCCCTACCGGTTCGCCATCAAAAAGACGCCGTAGTGTCCCCGGCTGACGGCCATGGCCGATAAAGGAACTTCCGCCCCGAACCGAGACCATCCGTGCCGCCAATATTTTACTGCGCATCCCACCAGTACCCAAGGCGCCGGATACGTGTCCGGCCATGGCCTCTACCTCGCTGTCCACCGTTGCCACGGTGGCCACTAGTCGCGCAGCAGGATTCACTGCCGGATTTCCGGTATACAGCCCCTCGACATCGGTAAGACAGATAAAAAGATCGGCATCGATCATATTGGTAGTCATGGCAGCCAAAGTATCATTGTCACCAAAACGTAACTCGTTGACAGAAACTGTGTCGTTCTCATTAATGATCGGCAGGATCTGCCAATCAAACATGGTAAACAAAGCGTTACGGACGTTGAGATAGCGGTCACGATCGGCTAGATCACCATGTGTCAGGAGCACTTGAGCGACCTTTTGATCGAGATTTTGAAAAATATCCTCGTACTCCCGCATCAAGCGGACCTGGCCAAGGGCGGCGGCAGCCTGCTTCTCACGCATGACCAAGGCACGATCCCCTAAGGCCAGCCGCTTTCGGCCCGCAGCCACGGCACCGGACGAAACCAGCACCACTTCACGGCCTTCAAGGATCAATGAATGGATGTCCTGGGCCAGACTGGCCATAACCTCAAGGTTCAAACCATCGACCTGGGTAAGCACCGCGCTGCCGACCTTGACCACAATCCTTTTGGCCCGGGCGAGTAAACTCTGCCGCGCCGCCATCCCGTGCTCTTTACTCACCTGAAACGTCATCGTCTCCTGGCTCATCACTGTGTTCGATTTCAGCCAACATAGCATCATGATCCTTGGCCTCAAGCAGTTCCACCAACCGCCCGCGCAAAGCATCAAGCCCCTCACCTGTCAGTGCAGAGACCGCCATCACCTCTAACCCCTCGCCACTAAAGAAAGCCTTCACCTCATCCAGACGGGACTCATCCTCAAGTCGATCAATCTTGTTCAAGGCTACAAGACATGCACGACCGACCAATTCTTCGTCATACTGACGAAGCTCCTGCTCGATAGTCTGATAATGCTGCCACGGTTCATCATCGAGACCTGAGACATCAACCACATGAAGCAGCACCCGAGTCCGTTCAATATGACGTAAAAACTTATGACCAAGCCCCGCCCCTAGATGCGCGCCATGGATAAGACCAGGAATATCGGCAATCACATACGGATCATGATCCGCCAGTTGCATGATTCCAAGCTGCGGTTCCAGGGTAGTAAAGGGATAATCTCCGATTTTAGGCCGTGCAGCGGAAAGTTTTGACAAAAGGGTAGATTTGCCAGCATTAGGCAACCCTACGAGTCCAACATCAGCGATCAGCTTCAACTCGAGCCGGAGCCAGCGTTCCTCACCGGGATAGCCTGGGGTCGCCCGCCGTGGCGCCCGGTTCAAAGAAGAAGCAAAGTGCACATTGCCACGCCCCCCGTCTCCACCTCGAGCGGCACAGAACCGATCACCGTCATTGACAAGATCGGCTAGAACCTCACCAGTTTCTACATCTTTGACCACCGCGCCTCTCGGGACCATCACCACCAGGTCCCCGCCATTTCTGCCGTGCATTTTCTTGCCCATGCCATGCCCACCACTCACGGCATTAAAATGGGATTTATACGAAAAATCAATCAGTGAATGCAAACGCTGGGATGCCTCAAGATAGACCGTGCCACCATCTCCGCCGTCTCCGCCATCCGGACCACCCTTGGGCACATACTTCTCCCTCCGAAAGCTGACACAACCGCGCCCACCGTCACCACCCTTGACAAAAAATTTTGCTTCGTCAATAAACCCCATGTTTTCCTTTACAGAACTGACCGCACCAAATAAATAAGGCCGGCATCCCTTGACAAAGCAAGCAACACCGGCCCTTACTGTAGACAGATAAAAAATTATGAATTGGCAGCGGCAGGGTAAATGCTGACCCGTTTTCGGCCACGGCCGAACGTCTCATAGGCAACCACACCATCAGTCAGGGCAAACAAGGTGTAATCCTTGCCGCAACCAACATTGGTCCCTGGATGGATCTTCGTGCCAACCTGACGAACCAGGATATTACCAGCCCGCACCACCTGCCCACCGAAACGCTTAACGCCTCGACGCTGGGAATTACTATCACGACCATTTCTCGAGCTCCCGCCCGCCTTCTTATGTGCCATTGTCTTTTCCTCGCATGCTCCACTGGCACGGCATAACCGTAAGTCCAGTCAAATTAATCTGTGCATCAGAACCCCTACTACACCAGTATCAGGCAGAAATCTCCTGAATCTCCAAACTTGTAAACGGCTGCCGATGACCATTCTTAACCCGGTGTCCGGCACGTCGCTTCTTCTTGAAGACTACGATCTTCTTGGCCTTATCCTGCTCTACGATCCTGGCACTGACCTTCGCGCCGTCAACTACCGGCTGTCCGATCTTGATATTTTCACCGTCAACAACCATCAACACATCGCTGATCTCAATGCTGTCGCCGATATTGCCATCCAATTTTTCCACCCGAAGGCGTTCTCCCGGAGCGACCTGATATTGCTTGCCGCCGGTACGGATAATTGCGTACATACTATTCCTCCTAAAAAAAATTCATCCACCCTGGCTCGCCCAGAAAGATATTATCTATTTGCTCACCCGAAATCACAAAACAGCACTATGTACCATACTTTAAGTTTTTGTCAATACCTGGTTGCCGCAAAAGACAACCCACAGCCATCTCAGATCGGAGTTTCAGGTATTATCCCAAACTATCTCATACTTCTCCAACGCCATATTCTTATCAGGGAAGATATTGATCTGCTTCTGAATATCATCTTCAATCCGATGGAGGGTACCGGCCTCCTCTTTCAACATCAAGGCCGCCACCGGCGAACTGACAATAATTCGAACCTTGGTAGCATTAATCTTTTCGGCATTGAGTGAAATATTGCGAAAGATCTCATAACATACAGTTCGACGCGATTTAACAAACCCATCACCCCGGCAACACTGGCACGGCTCACACATCATCCGATTCAGGTCCTCCCGGGTCCGCTTCCTGGTCATCTGCACCAGGCCGAACTCAGAGACCTTGAGGATATTGACCCGGCACTTGTCTCTTTTCACCGCCTCCTGCAAGATCCGGCCAACCTCCTCGCGATGGGACTCCTTCTCCATATCGATGAAATCGACAATAATAATACCGCCGATATTCTTCAGCCGAAGCTGGTAAGCAATCTCCTTGGCCGCTTCGACATTAGCCTTGAAGATAGTGTCCTCCAGGTCAACCTTACCGACATAGCGCCCTGTATTGACATCAACCACCGTTAAGGCCTCAGTTGCCTCAATAATAATGTACCCGCCGCAGCGCAGCCAAACCTTCTTGTTCAAGGCCCGATTAATATCCATCTCGATCCCGTAAGCCTCAAAAACCGGGGTGTTCTCGGAAAAGAAGTGGACCTTGTGGCTCAAACGAGGTGCAAAATGATCGACAAAATTTAACACCCGAAGATAGGTCGCCTTATCATCGACCACCACCCGATCGACCGTCGGCGAAAACACATCCCTCACCACCCGCAGTATAATATCAAGATCTTCATAAACCAGGCCCGGCACTTTGTGCTTGGCGGTCTTAGTCTGAATTTCGCTCCAAAGATTTAAGAGGAACTCCATATCCGCCTCCATATCTTCCCGAGTTGCGCTCTCCGCCACCGTCCGGACAATAAAGCCGGTGTCAGCTGGCCTGAGAGACTCGATAACCTCCTTGAACTGCTGCCGCAGCCCTTCGTCCTCGATCTTACGGGAAACTCCGATATGGTCAGTCATCGGCATAAAGACCAGATTGCGGCAAGGCAAGGTAATATTGCAGGTCAGCCTTGCCCCTTTAGTCCCAATAGGCTCCTTGGTGATCTGCACCAGAATCTCCTGCCCCTCAACCAGCAGATCGTCAATGTTAGTGCCTGGCTCACGCTGCACCTGAAAGTCGGTCGGCAGATGATCATCATCAATGATCAAGGGAACAGGCAGGTTGTCCATCTTCTGGGCGCCAACATTAACATCATCGACATACAAAAAACCGGTGCGGTCCAGACCAATATCGACAAATGCCGCCTGCATCCCCGGCAGGACTCGAACAACCCGGCCATGATAGATATTCCCGACCAGTCCCTTTTCGGTAGGGCGCTCCAAATAAAACTCCACCAGCTCACCGTGCTCTACCAGAGCAATCCTTACCTCATAGGAGGTCGCGTTAATAATCAGATCTGTTGCCATTGTCAGCCTTAAGAAAAATATGAATTAACAATGTAACTGTCCAGCAGTGCCACATCTGCGTTGTTATCGGCCTGCTCATGTGCGAAAAGCACACATCACAAGCCGATGCCTAGCATCTGCGGCACTGCTGAACAGTTACGGTTCTGGGCTTCGGCACCTTTCTGGGTCAGAAGGTGAATAGTTACTTAACAATTACGATTTTTCGACAGGGTGCCATTTACATCAACACCAACACCATGAAGTGAAAATCCTGCTGAAATTCGGTCCGAATGTACCAGATGCCAACCCGCCACACAAGGTTTGATCCAGCTGACGCCAAGATCTGTTCATGCTGATAATGTCACACCCCAGATAACACATTGTGACATTTTGCCACTTGACAGGCAACTACCATTTCTCCATACTAATCACAATATAATATCCTCCGGAGACCCCATGAAAAAGCCTTACTTCAAAGCCCTGCACATTCTCGTCTTCCTTGCCTTTGCTCTGCTCGGAGTAGCTTCATTAACCCAACTGCACTCGTTCTCCTTCTCAGGAAATGCCCTTCCTGAGGCCGGATTACTCCTAAGCATTAGTGGCGCTATCACGTTTTTCCTCTGGGCGCTGATGCGAGAATCCTCACAATCCGAAAAAGAACTGCGACAGGCCCACGATCAACTCCGGACCGCAATCAACGCCATTCCCGACACCTTTCTGGTCATTGACCGCAACTACCGCATTGTCATGGCCAACACAGCGGTCCATCAATTAGCAGGCTACGACCCAGTGGCAAAGAAATTATGCTGCCACCAAGTATCCCATCACCAAGACATCCCCTGCACCGGCAGTGACGACCCCTGCCCCCTACCTCTGGTGCTCAAGCACAAACGTCCCGTCAACGTGATCCATGCCCACTACTCAGCAACCGGAGAAAAGCATTGGGTGGACATCACCGCATCGCCAATCTTTGACGAAAACGGCGAGGTGATACAGATGATTGAGGCTTGCAAGGACATCACCAAGCAAAAAGAGGCGGAACTGGCGCTGATCCGCTCCAAAGAAATCCTCCAAGAAACCAATTACCGCCTGGAACAAGCCATTGCCAGAGCCAATCAACTGGCCATCGACGCAGACAAAGCGAATACCGCCAAAAGTGAATTCCTCGCCAACATGAGTCACGAGATCAGGACCCCGATGAATGGGGTCATCGGCATAACCGATCTGCTTCTTCACTCCAACCCCACAGAGGAACAGCGCGATCACCTCAACACTATTCACTCCAGCGCCGAAGTCCTCCTCAGCATCATCAACGATATTCTGGACTTTTCAAAAATCGAGGCAGGCAAACTTACCCTTGAGACAATCGAATTTGACCCGACAACGCTTGTGGATGAAATCTGTGACCTTTTAGCCTTAAGCGCCCATCGCAAAGGCCTTGACTTCATCTGCCAGATAGACAGCAATATTCCGGTCCAGATTATCGGCGACCCAAACCGTCTTCGACAAGTCATCACCAACCTCATCGCCAACGCCATTAAGTTTACCGGTCACGGAGAAATCCTGTTCCGGGTCAAGCTGTCAAATATATTCAACAAAAAAACAACCATCCTCTTTGAAGTAAGCGACACCGGCATGGGCATTTCTCCGGCCCAAATTCCAGCCCTGTTCAAGCCCTTTGTCCAGGCAGACAACACCATTACCCGTTCTTACGGTGGCACCGGGCTCGGCCTCTCAATCTGCAAACAACTAGTGGAGATGATGGGCGGCCAAATCGGCGTCACCAGCAGAAAAGGAGATGGGGCTTTATTCTGGTTTACTCTTCCGCTCAATCTGCCAAGCCACGAAATAACCAAAGCAAAACCAGAACTATCGCGCCTGGACGGGATGCGCGCCTTGGTCGTTGACGATAACGCCAGCTGTCGACAATGGTTGATCCATTCCCTTACTGAAGCAGGGTGCCTCGCCAAGGAAGCAGCATCAACCACCGAAGCGCAGGACGCCATCAAACAGGCGCTGTCCAATAACACGCCATTTGACGTCATCCTCCTTGACACCAACATTAATCTAACAGCAGAACACATCCCAATGCCCGGAGCTCCTCCAATAATCACCATGACTCCGCTGGGCCGCATGGAAAGGCCAGACACTCCCCTTCGCCGGACAACCATTGGCCGGATTGACAAGCCGATAAAACGACTGGCGCTCAATACGGTCATGGCTGCCGTATTAAGGGGAGAGACCGTCCCTCTCTCCAACACGCAGAGGTCCTCCACCATCCCACCCCTCGATAACCTGAGTGGCAAAATCAAACATAAAGCCTCCGTTCTACTAGCAGAGGACAATCTGACTAACCAGAAGGTGGCCTTTGGCCTGCTCAAAAAATTCGGAATTGAACCGGTTGTCGTCCCAAATGGCCAGGAGGCGGTCCTAGCCGTCCAGAGGGATTACTATGACTTGGTCTTCATGGACTGCCAGATGCCAGTCTTGGACGGACTGCTTGCCACCTCCAAGATCCGTGAAATGGAGTATGGAGTCCGTCACATCCCGATCGTCGCAATGACAGCTCATGCCCTGACCGGTGACCGCGAAAAATGCCTTGCCGCCGGCATGGACGACTATCTGAGCAAGCCCCTGTCTGCTGCAGCTCTTGCTGTGGTACTAATCAAATGGCTTGGCGTGGAAAACAAGGGAGAAATAATACCCCAGCCTCACCTCTTTCCTCCTGCAGAAAAGGACATTCCCAAAATTCTTGACCAGAGCGACCTCATCAGCAGGTTAGCCGATGATGAAGAACTCGCCCATGAAGTACTCACTGCCTTTGCCGAAGACATCCCGAACAAGATCGAAATCTTAAAAACTGCTGTGACAGAGAGCAACATTCAGGAGATTCAAGCCCAAGGGCACACCGTCAAAGGGGCCGCGCGCAACATCAGCGCCCAGCAACTGCAAGAAACCGCCGCCCAGATCGAAGAAGCCGGCAAGGAAGGCGATATCGACCGGGCAACAACACTACTCCCCATCCTGGATTCCCAATGCCAAACACTTCTGGCAGCAATCCATGAGATTATTAGCCGCGGACTCAACTCGTAAACGCCGCTCAAGACCAAACAATGCCCAGGACAGACCTAATTCATTGATCCTTACCCACCCGCTTGCCGCATGGCCTTGGCAAAGCCAGAAGCAGAACGCTCGATGACCTCATCTTCCACACAAAAGGCCAAACGAAAATAACCAGGAGCGCCAAATCCTCGGCCAGGCACCGCCAAAACCCTTTGCTCTTGCAGAAGAGAGACAAAACGGACTTCATCGGCCAATGGCGACTGAGGAAAGATATAGAAAGCGCCCTTGGGCTTAAAGAACTGATAGCCACAGTCGGTAAGTATCCGTGAAAACAACTCCCGCCGACGGGCATAAACAGCACAATCGACGGTCACATCCTGCAGGGCGGCAACAACCCGCTGCATCAGCGCCGGAGCATTGACAAAGCCTAAAATTCGGTTGGCAAGTATCATGGCATCGATCAATTCGGACCGACTATCAATTTCAGGGTGGCAGGCGATAAAACCGATCCGTTCACCAGGGAGGGAAAGGTCCTTGGAAAATGAGGAGACAATAATACTGTTCTGGTAGTTCTTGAAAACGCTAGGCACAGTGAACCCATCATAGACGATCTTGCGGTAGGGTTCGTCGGCAATAAGGTAGATAGCTCCGAATTTCTCACTCGCCGCCTCCAGGACATGGCCAAGCTTATGGATGGCCTCACCTGAATATATCTGGCCGGTCGGGTTATTAGGGCTGTTAATAATAATAGCCTTGGTTTTCGAATTGATAGCGGCAACGATAGTCTTCAAATCAAGCTCGAAATCTGGTCCGGTAGGCACAACCAGCACCACACCTCCGTGGTTATCGACATAAAAGTCGTATTCGACAAAATACGGGGCCAGAAGAATTACTTCATCACCAGGATTCAGGATTGCCTTGAGCGCTACATTCAGCCCCCCAGCCGCCCCGCAAGTCATCAAAACATCCCCCCCGCTAATTGACACTCCTTGCTCTGCAGAAATCCTGGCTGCCAGCTTCTCTCTGACAAAGGGGTACCCTCCATTCGGCATATACCTATGGAAGCCGGGTGCAGTCTCAGCTGCCAAGGAAAGAAGTGCCTGATCAAATTCTGGTGGCGGTGGCAGGTCGGGATTGCCCAGACTAAAATCAAAGACCTGGTCTTCCCCATACTGCGCCTTCATCCTGACGCCCTCTTCAAACATTTTACGAATCCATGAGGACCGCTGATTGAATCCCCTCATTTTTTCAGAAATAGCCATGGGTAATTCTCCTTATCTAAATAAAATGTAACTACACAGGTTAACGGTAATCAGTTATCGGTTTACGGTTAAAAGAATCATGGTTAGTCATAAATCATCACATGATACTCAATGTCAGTGTGTTCTCAGCCATTGGCAGGACCCAATCACCGTCAACTGTCAACCGTAAACCGACAACCTGAGCAGTTACGATAAATTCATAACAGCCAATGAAGAGTGACTAAACGAAACTTATCCAACACTCCCCTTACCCCCCATCAACACTAAGGGCAGATTTCAGCAATTGGGAACTCAGTCGCAGGCCTGCTTCAGACGCGGCATGACGATTAATCCGATAGCGGACCCGATTATAACGCTCCACCAGAGCAATCATCCCTCCTGCTGCCAAAAAATCCTCTGAATCGGCCACGGTCAGTACTGACGCATGCTTCAAACTGGAGGTAATCTTAGTAAAATTCTTCTTCTCCGAATCACTGACAAAGACAATACGACACCCGCTGAGATCCATCCCCTCCTTAAATATCCCGAAATGAACGACAGTAAGGGGCGTTCCCTTCCTCTTCCTGACACTTTCCGCCAAATCATCCAAGGCGGCAGATAGAAGGGAAGTCCCGAGAACACCAATGACCATGGCTGGTGAAACCTCCGTCGGCTTACGGTCTTCAGGCCAGTTCACAACATGTAAAAAATTATACAGGTATACCGCTTTAATTTGGTCCTGCTCCACTGAGTAGACCCCACCACAACAGGTAGAAATCCGCGCCCCACCCCCACAAGAAAGCCCAACAACCAGTAAAACCACCAAAATCACTTTAAAAAAAACAGGGCCTCCACCCCTTAAAGAATCACACTCTCGTCGACAGAGCATATGTAGCGCCCGAATCAACACAGCCCACGTCTCCTGTCCGTCCCCTGGGATTCAGGAATGGACGCTGCTTCAGTGACTCCGCCTGCATGAACAGGAAGCCTTAGCACAAAAGCCGTCCCAGCCGGACCGGTTGACTCGACACTAATCGCTCCATAATGTTTTTTCACGATGCCATAGGAGATCGCCAACCCCAACCCCATCCCCTTACCAACCTCCTTGGTGGTAAAAAATGGATCGAAAATCCTAGGCAGGATCGACTCAGGGATGCCAATGCCGCTATCGAGAAAACGAATGTGAATCGCCCCTTCCTGCAACCAGGTTGAAATCGTTACCCTGCCGGTCCGGCCAATTGCCTGAAGGGCATTACGAAGGACATTCATGTAGACCTGATTCATCTGATCCCGAAGACAGGATAACAGTGGCAGGCCAGGGGCATAATTGAGCCGAATCTCGACACGTCCGGCAATTTCATAGTGGAGCAGAGCGAGGACCAGATCAAGCTCATGATGAACATCTACCTCAGTAAACTGGCCCCGGCTCGGGTAGGCAAAGGTTCTCAGATCAGAAACAATTTTAACCGTCCGCCTGACCCCCTCTTCGGCATTGTTCAACAAACGCTCAATGATCCGAACAACATCGTAAGCACCGCTCACCTCGGTCGAATGCCCCTCAGCCACATCCAAATACCCTGCCAGTTTCTTGGTCTCTCTGGCAATAGACGGCAAGGCGCAGGAGATAAAATTGATATTATTATTGACCTCGTGGGCCACACCGGAGACCAAGTGTCCCAGGGCGGCCATTTTTTCGGACTGAACAAGTTGAGTTTGACTCTCAGTGAGCTTTGCCAAGGTATGTTGGAGTTCCTCTGTCCGCTCATTTACCCGTTCTTCCAGAGTCTGCCTGTGCTCTGAGAGTTCACGGTAAGAATTCTCAAGCTTTTGCCCCATGTCAATGAAAGCTGCCGACAAAGTACCAAGTTCGTCGCTCCGCAGAGTTTCTATATCCCGCCAGGCCGACAGATCGCCTCCGGCCAGTCGTTTAACCGTCTCTGTCAACGAGGACAATGGCCCGGAAATACGCCGTTGCATAAAGGCCGCCACACAAAATGCCACAATCAAGGCGGCAAGGGCCGAGCCTACCAAGATATACGCCCCCTGTCTTTGGGTAATGGCGATGTCACGGACATCATCATAGAGGACCAGAGTTCCTATTTTCGTCCCATCTTTGAGGGTGATGACATGATCCACCCGCAACCACCCACTCCCATCCTCATTACGTCTGGTGGAGACATCACCTCCCTTGCTCCGTAGCGCCTTTTTCTCGTAGGAAGCAAACTGTTTATGATCTTGACCATACAACCGAATGGCAACAATCGACTTCCTGCTATCGACAGAGCGTAGCACCGTCTCCGCATCCTCCGGGACATCGAAGAGCAACGCCGTCGTACAATTATGACCTATAATTTCAACTAAGTTATTGAGATCTCTATAATAAATATCCTGATAATGCCTACCGAGCCAAAAATACACCAGCATACTAACGAGCAGAACAGCCAGACTACTGGTAATCATCAACAGCAAAGTCAACTTGGTTTTTATCGACGGAGAGCGCAAGACCATCTCAGGAGTACTCCCTTCAAGGAGTCAGCAGAAAAAGAGAGGACGCAACCAGACGCATCCCCTCTCGTCCTTCTCGATTAATATGAATAGGACAGGGAGACATAATATTGCGGATCATCGGGACGAGGGGCATCGAGAGGACGAGTCCCGGAATAATAAGCGGGATATTGGTTATAGTCTTTCTTCAAGAGCTCCTTGGCGCTGAAAGAAAGAATCCAGTGCTGGTCAATGCGATACCAGGCGTTAGCATCCATTACCAAAGACCAGGTATCGAACAAGGCTTTAACCCTGGGATCGGTGACCGTTTCCTTTTCGTAGCGCGGG
>VMSU01000101.1 GCA_013792005.1 Desulfobulbaceae bacterium | reverse complement strand
TGGGGTGTGTGAGGTTGTCCGATTTCGGGAGGGCGAAAGGGAGGTAGATTCCTTCACCCTCAACTCCCCACTTGCTCGGTGACAACGGTTGCAAAAACAATGGGGAACGGGTACTGTCGCCATTTTCATTTTCTATTCATGATCTACTACCATTTGCGATGTCTTTACTTCAACATACAGATTCTCTCGCTCTCCCCATGGTCCGGGTCAATGGGATCAGTAAATGCTACGACACCTTGGTCGCAGTTGACAGGGTGTCGTTTACTATTGGCCGCGGGGAGGTCTTTGGCCTGCTCGGGCCCAATGGGGCTGGGAAAAGCACGATCATCCGGATGATGACCACGCTTACCGCTCCAGATGTTGGAGCATGCTCGATCAACGGTCTTGATGTTGTTCGTGAGGCAAGTCAGGTCAAGGAGATCATTGGAGTTGTGCCTCAGGAGAATAACCTCGACCGGGAGCTGAGCGCCCGCGAGAACCTGGACATCTACGCCCGATTGCACCGGGTTCCAGATCGTGCGGCCGCGGTCAGCAGGGCCTTGGCAGAGGTAGACCTCTCCCATCGGGCCGATGACCTTGCTCGTCGCTTCTCCGGCGGGATGAAGCGGCGTTTACTTATTGCCCGAGCGCTGCTCGCCTCCCCCGAAGTCATTTTTCTTGATGAACCCTCAATCGGTCTTGATCCCCAGATCCGCCGGCAGCTTTGGGAGATCATTCGCAAGGCTAGAATTGCCGGCAAAACTGTGCTGTTGACCACCCACTACATCGAGGAAGCAGAGGCCCTTTGTGATCGGGTGGGCATTCTCGCCAAGGGCAAATTGATTGCGGTGGCCTCGGTGGAGGAGTTGAAGCACATGGTGGGGGATTATGTGACTGAGTATATCGGTCCGGAAGGCAGGTTGATTCAACATACCGTTCATAGTCGCGAGGAGGCTCACTCCTTGGCCCGGTCGGTGGATAACGGTGAAGTAACAGTCCGACGGAGCAATCTGGAGGACGTGTTCATTAAGTTGACAGGAGAGCGGATCGAATGAAAAAAAATGTCCGAATTCCTGCCGTCTCGCTTACCCAGAGTATAGCAGGCTCGTTTAGCCGGAGTTGTACTTTTACCTGGTATCCTGTGTACCTGCGGGAGATGCTGCTTTTTAAGCGCAAATTGCTCAAGGTAGGCTATGTCTTTTCCGCCATGGTCACCCCGATCATTTATCTATTGGTGTTCGGGTACGGACTTGGCCGCAATGTCAAGATGGACGGCACCGACTACCTGTCGTTTCTCATCCCCGGCCTGGTGGCGATGAGTTCGATGAATAACTCGTACGCATGGGTGGCCAGCGCCCTGAACCTGAATCGTATCTATTTCAAGACCTTTCAGGTCCTGGTTCAGGCCCCGATCCCGTCTTCATCCATCATGCTGGGCGAGGTTTTGGCCGGGATGACCAAGGGCCTCTTTGCCTCCTCGCTGATCATTCTGGTGGGGCTGATCTCTCCTGCCCACTTCAGGATTTCACCATTGTTTGTCACCGCCTTGATCCTTAACTGCTTCATGTTCGCTTCTCTCGGCGTGATTACCGGCATGCTGGCCAAGAGCCATGAAGATGCCTCGACCTACAATAACTTCATCATTATGCCCATGTCTTTTTTTAGCGGCACTTTTTTCCCGGTAGATACCATGCCGGCGATCCTTCGCGTCATCATCAACATTATGCCGCTGACTCACACCAATATCCTTATCCGGGCGCAGATCCTCGACAGCCGCGCACTCCTTGCGCTCGTGGTGATGATGGTCTACGGACTGATTTTTTTTGCTATCGGCTCTCGGCTGATCAATCGTTACAGTGAATAAGGGGCTTTGGTTTGGCGGGGAGAGCGCGATGATGTTCGGTTTGTAATGCTGTCGGAGTCTCGCTGGTGATCATTCCTTGGCTTAAGAGCCTTATTACCCCATGTCCCTGGCATCTCAGGAGGATGGGGTATCTACGCGAGCAACGTGCGATTGAGTCTCGGTTACAGAGGAACCGTGAGGCCTGGGACCCACATCTTGCTGCCAGCCGTCAGGCTGTGCATGAGGTGATTCAGCGCTGTCCGCGACGGCGGACAGCGCTGGTCTTGGGTGCGGGTCTGCTCAACGATCTGCCGCTCACTGAGTTGGCGACTCAGTTTGAGCAGGTGGCGCTGGCCGATATCCTCCATCTGCCGAAAAGTCGGCGGCGTGCCCAAGCCATGGGAGGCTCTGTCACTTGTCTTGATTTTGATTGCACTGGTGTAGTTTCTGCCTTGTGGCAGAAGGGTAGGAAGGTGGATAGTGGGCAGGCGGAACAGCTCTTTCTTCACTCCTCGCCCGAGCTTTCAGCCTGTATCACGAAGGAATGTGATCTGATCGTGTCGATGAATCTTGCCTCCCAGCTCGGGAATCTACCTGCCGATTGGTTGATGTCCGGATGTTTAAGAGAGGAGGGCTTTTCTCTGAGACTCCGAAGGGTGGCAGCGTTGAGGCATGTTGAGTGGCTGCGGGGAATGCCGGGGATGAGGCTCTTGGTTACCGACCGGGCGGTGGTTGTTCGTGAGAGGGATGGCAGTGAGTCGGAGCGGGAAGTGATCTTTGGCTCGGATGATATCGAACCACCTCAACAGACCTGGATCTGGAGATTGGCCCCGATCCCTGAGTGGGATACGGATCACCATTTGGAACTGGAAGTGGGGATGTGGGTATTTGGTGATTGATCGCTGGTCTTTACAAATGGTGTTGGGTGAGTGAACTGATGGAGATGAACCAGTGGAAATCACAGAGTAGTCCTGGCAAGCAAGTGTTGCTTGCTCTTTTATGTCTGGGAGTGGGGCTGGTTCTGGTAGTTAAGTTTTTGGATGCGCCGGGGCAGACTGTTTCAAACGCCAGGGCGATAATGGGGCTGGGGGCTCTGCTGCTGACCATCGGAGTCGTGGGGATTGCGACAACCGGGATTGAAACAGTCATTATTGATCCTAAGATGCGGCGGATTACTATTGACGATGTGCGTCTTATTGGCACTAAGAGACGGGCAATCTCGTTTAGTGATATTGTGAATATTCGGATCGGCTATCTAGGCAAGGCATCGAACTTTGTTCAATTCTATTATCTGGTGTTGCAACTTAAAGGCGGGGAAGAGTACTCGTTGTTTTCCCCTGGGCGGGGCTATGACGGGGCAATGGATCAATCTGTTGTTGAAGGGTGGCGGAGACGCCTGCAAGGGTACCTTCAGAATTGAAGAGGGCGCAGGAAGTGGTGAACTTTCTGCGCTCGCTTAGTTAATTTAATTCGTAACTGCTTAGATTGTCGGTTTGCGGTTAGTGATTTCTACAAATAGTTGATGATATCGGTGAGTCTGTTCACCGTCAACCTGAGTTACCCTAATTCCTTCATGAACAGATCATTGGCCATCTGCGGGTTGGCGCGTCCTTGGGTCTGTTTCATCAGTTGGCCGACAAAAAAACCCATTACCTTGGTCTTGCCTTCCCGGAACTGAGCTACTTGCTCGGTGTTCTTGGCCAAAATATCACGAACGACTTTGACCAGATCGCCTTCGTCGCTCATCTGCACCAGGCCTTTTTCTTTAACGATGGCCTCTGGTTCTTTTCCTGAGGCGAGCATCTCGGTAAAGACTGTCTTGGCGATTTTGCCGCTGATACTGCCAGAATCGATCAGCGCAAGCAGGGCGGCGAGGTTTTTGGGCCGTACCTGGCAGCTAGCGATGTCCTCGCCGATCTCTCCCTTGAACTCCCGCATCAACTCGGTCATGATCCAATTGCTGAGCTTCTTGACATTGGCGTAGCCTTGATACGCCTCCTCGAAATAATCGGCGAGTTCCTTAGTCGAAGTCAGGACTTCGGCATCGTACTCCGGCAGGCTTAATACCTCAATGAACCGGCGTTTGCGTTCTCCTGGCAGTTCAGGCAGAGTTTGTCGTATTTGCTCCAGCCATTCGTCGTCGATGATAATGGGGACTAGGTCCGGGTCTGGGAAATAACGGTAGTCGTGGGCCTCTTCCTTGCTGCGCATAGAGTTGGTGACGTTGCGGTCCGGGTCCCACAGCAGAGTCTCTTGAACAATTACCTCACCGTCCAGGAGTAAATCGCGCTGGCGGCGGACTTCGTATTCAAGGGCGCGTTGCACGTTGCGGAACGAGTTCATGTTCTTGAGTTCAGTACGGGTGCCTAATTTGGTCTCGCCTATCGGTCGCAGGGAGATATTGGCGTCGCAGCGGAAGCT
>VMSU01000100.1 GCA_013792005.1 Desulfobulbaceae bacterium | reverse complement strand
GCAGCTATCGGCGACTTTGTCTGGAACGATCTCAACCATGACGGCGTGCAGGATATCGGCGAAAACGGTCTCGACAATTGGAGCGTCACTATCACCGGACCAAACGGCTTCACCGGCACGACCCAGACCAACAACGGCACTTACTCCTTCCCCAATCTCATGGCCGGTGAGTACACCGTCTGCACCGTCCCAATGGCGGGATTCACTCAGTCATACGATCTCGTTACCCCGCTTGACAACTGCGCCACGGTAACCATTGCCGCGGGTGACAATAAGACTGATGTTGATTTTGGTTACTGGCAGCCTATCACCATTGGCAACTACGTCTGGATGGACACCAATAACAACGGTATTCAAGATGACGGCAACACAGGCAAGGACGGTGTGCTCATTAAGCTCCTTGACTGCACCGGCGATTTCGTTGCCTCCACTATCACCGATAATGGAGGCAAATACAGCTTTATCGTTCCCATAGGTGGCCAATACCAAGTCCAATTCCTGCTACCCGCCGGCTTCACCTTCAGCAAGGCAAACGAAGGTAATGACGATGTTCTCGACTCTGACGCTAACCAGATTACCGGCATCGTGCCATGTGCCACTTATATGGTAAACAATGATACCATCGACGCCGGTCTTGTTGCGATTGTCCCTTCTATCGACATTCGTAAACAGGCGGAAGGACCGGACAGCCGCACTGTTATCAACGGCAGCGATGTTTCCTTTGAAATCGTAGTCACTAACACCGGAAATGCCCCGCTCACCAATGTTGAAGTAACCGATACATTGGTTCCGGCATGCGCAAAAACTATTGGTGATCTGGCACCTGGCATCAGCACGAGCTACACGTGCACAACAGGTAACGTCACTGCTAACTTCACCAATATCGCCATGGTTAACGGTATCCACAACGGCATGAATTATACCGACAGCGATGAATCGACTGTTATGGTTGACACGCCATCTATCGAAGTCAACAAGCTCGTCTCTGTCGATGGCGGCATGACTTGGCTTGAGGCCAACGATATCAACGACTGCGCCGACGCACCTCAGGCAGGATCGTGTGACGGCACTTCCGGCTCCTCCTGTGGTCCATGCGACGGTAAAGTCAGCGATCTCTCTCTGCTCTACCATGGCA
This sequence comes from Desulfobulbaceae bacterium, assembly GCA_013792005.1. Classification (NCBI taxonomy): domain Bacteria; kingdom Pseudomonadati; phylum Thermodesulfobacteriota; class Desulfobulbia; order Desulfobulbales; family Desulfobulbaceae; species Desulfobulbaceae bacterium. Next base: position 27,602 of record VMSU01000100.1, on the reverse strand, counting down.
CCAAGGCCGCAATTGTGAAGATCACCAACAGGAACGGCTTCACGCTCTATACCCAGACAGTTCAGCCCGAAGGGATAATTGTTCTGTCCCTGGCAGACAGTGACGGCAAGCTGACCCCGAGCATCAAAATTTATGTTGACGGCCTGCTATACACCTCTCTGCATACCAGCTGCTCCCAACCCATTGGTCCAGGACTGATCGTCGGCAACTTCGAGGTGGTATCGGGCTCTAGCCTTAACGGCGGACAACTATGTTCGGTCAGCTGCGCCGGAACCGACCCTGCTCCGACCTGCGGGACCTGTAACGGTAAAGTCAGCCAGCTCACACTTGGTTACACCGGAAATAGCAATGCCAAGGTTAAGATTGTCAATAAGGACGGATACACCCTTCTTCTGAAGGATATCGTCACCCCAGGCGAAATGCTTAATTTCTCACTTGCCAACGGTTACGGCAATTTAACCACCGATATCAAGATTTATCTAAATGGCTATTACCACACCTCAATCCACACCAGTTGCTCGCAGCCCATTGGCCCGGGACTTGTTTTCGGAAATTTCCAGGTGATCAGTGGAGCCAGTTTGAACGGCGGTATCCTCTGCCCCTATGACGGTATCGTTTCCACCAGTGATAGCAAGTCCTGCGATGGCAAGATCACCGAACTTGAAATGGTCTACAACGGGAACTACGAAAAGTCTGTTCTAGTGAAGGACAAGGACGGTCGAGAACTCTTCAAAGGCTCGGTTAAACCAGGAAAATCGTTCAAATTCTCCGGCAAGGACAATTACGGCACCTGCACCTCCGATGTCACCGTCTACGTTGAGTCCAGGTTCCACGGCACAATCAAAACCGACTGCTCTCAGGACATCGGCAGTGGTTACAAAGTCGGAGACTTCAAGGTCAGCACGGGCAAGAGTTCACATGGCGGTAAACTCTCCAAAATAAGTTCCAACGACTACCTTTACCAAAACGGCCAGGAAACCTGTACCTATTTGCCTACAGCGCCGCCGTGCACACCGGACAAGGTCTCCTACAAGTTTGTCGTCACCAACACTGGAAATACTTCGTTATCCAATGTCACGCTCTCCGACACTGACCACCAGGCGTGTTCCGTGAGCAGTGTGCTAGCCGCCGGAGAAATTGATGAGTGTATTATCGGACCGTTCGACTCAACACCAGGCCTGCACACTAACACTGCCACCGCAACCGGAGATTACATCACCGGCGCCATGGCAGTTACTGTCAGTGATACTGACAATGCCAGTTACTGCGGCGGCATCAATCAACTCAACCCCGCCATCGACATTCGCAAACAGGCGGAAGGGCCGGATAGCCGCACTGTTATCAGTGGCAGCGATGTTTCCTTCGAAATCGTTGTCACCAACACCGGAACCGCCCCACTTACCAATGTGGCGGTAACCGATGCACAGATTCCGGCTTGCGCAAAAACCATTGGTGATCTGGCTCCTGGCATCAGCACAAGCTACACATGCATAGCCACTAACATCACTGCTAACCTCACCAACATCGCCACGGTTACCGGTACCTATAACAGCATGAATTACACCGACAGCGATGAATCAACGGTCATGGTCGACTCACCATCTATCGAAATAAACAAATATGTTTCGTTAAATGGTGGCTCGACCTGGCTTGATGCCAACGGCATCACTGACTGCGCTGATGCTCCACAGATCAACGCTTGTGACGGCACTACCGGCACAAACTGTGCACCATGCGACGGGAAAGTCAGCAATCTCACACTCCTCTACAATGGCATTCAAGCGGCCGCTGTGAAAATCACCAACAAGGACGGCTACACCCTCTTCAATCAGACTGTACAGCCGAATGGTCAAATCTCACTGGCCCTGGCTGACGGATCAGGAAGGCTGACCCCAAGCATCAAGCTCTATGTTAACGGCCTATTCCACACATCGATCCACACCAGTTGCTCAGTACCCATCGGGCCAGGATTAATCGCAGGAAACTTCACAGTTGTTTCCGGCAGCAGCTTGAACGGCGGACAACTGTGTGCAATCAGCTACGGAGGGGCAAACCCTGCTCCAACCTGCGGCACATGTAACGGCAAAGTCAGTGAACTCACCCTTGGATATACCGGCAGTACCGCTAAAGTTAAAATCGTCAACAAGGACGGGTACACCCTCTTTGAGAAAAGCGCGATCACCTCTGGGGAGATGCTCACGTTTTCTCTCGCCAACAATTACAACAATCTCACTACCGAGATTAAGATCTACTTGAACGGCTCCTACCACACTCTTATCCACACCAGTTGCTCTCAGCCTATCGGCCCAGGACTGGTTGCCGGAAAATTCCAGGTGATGAGTGGAACCAGCCTAAACGGGGGAATCCTCTGTGCCTATGATGGAAACAGCATTACTCGTGACGATAAGCCTTGCGACGGCAAGATTACCGAACTTGAAATGGTCTACAGAGGAAGGTATGAGAAAACCGTGCAGGTCAAGGATAAAGACGGCCGCGAACTCTACAAAGGATCCGTTAAACCGGAAGGAAAGTTCAAATTCTCCGGCAAGGACAGCTCAGACACCTGCACCTCGGAAATTTCCGTCTATGTAGACTCACGGCTCAATGGCACGGTCAAGACCGACTGTTCCGTGGATGTTGGCAGCGGCTACAAAGTCGGCGATTTCCAAGTCAATTTTGGCAAAAGCTCTCACGGAGGAAAACTTTCCAAAGTTAACTCCAGTGACTTCTCCTACCAGAATGGCCAGGAATCCTGCACCACTGTACCCCCACCACCATCGTGCGTCCCGGGTCAAGTTTCGTACAAATTTGTGGTCACTAACACCGGCAATACAGCGTTGAGCCAAGTTCTTATCACAGACTCTACCCATCCAGCCTGTACCATAAGTAATGTGTTAGCCGCCGGCGAGTTCGATGATTGCACTATCGGACCATTTAACGCCAAAATCGGCCTGCAAACCAACACCGCAACCACAACCGGCAAGTACATCAATGGCGCAACGACCGTCACCGTCAGCGACACCGACGATGCCAGTTACTGCGGTGGGTCCACACCAGCACCGATAAACTGCGGATTGTCCATCACCAAAACCGTCGATAAGAGCACGGTCACCAAAGCGGTATTTGGCGACGGCTCCTGCTTCGGTGATGACGGTTATGACAAGGATGGATATGACAAGGATGGATATGACTGGGATGGTTATGACCGCAAAGGGTTTGGCCATGACGGCTACGATGAAGACGGCTACAACAAGGATGGCTTCGACCGATACGACCGCTGCCGCGAGGGCCACAGCAAAAGTGAACATGAGCGCTACGGTCATAACCCTGAAGGCTACGACAAGGATGGCTACAACCGCAACGGCCACAACAGCAGCGGCTATGACAGGCATGGCTATGACCACCAGGGATATGACAAGGATGGCAGCGACCGTAAGGGATATGATCGGGACGGCTATGACAAAAGTGGCTTCGACCGGAGCGGCCACTGCCGAGAAGGCCATTCAAAAGATGTCCATCAGCAATCTGGGCTCAATCGCTACGGATACGACTTGGACGGTTATAACGCAGAAGGCAGGGACAAAGAAGGTTATGACCGCCAAGGCTGCAACCAAAATGGATACGACCGAAATGGTTATGACAAAAATGGCTGGAACAAGGACGGCCGCGACCGGAGTGGCCATTCTCGAACTGACCATGACGGTAGCGGATGCTCACCATCAACAGACATCTGCCCAAGTGACAATCTAGTAACCTATACGTACACGGTAAACAATACTGGAAATGCAGTGCAAAGCGTAATGGTAACGGACGACAAACTCGGCTACATAGGCACCATCAACACCCTGGCAACCAACGGCACCAGCGTTCTTAAGAAATCCGCCTGCATCAAGGACACAACCACCAACACGGCAACTGCCACCGTCAAATCCTGGCAGGAATGCAGTGTTTCCGCCCAGGCTACTGTGCAAGCGGTCTGCACGGATACTGGCTCCAACACCTGCAACTGGTGGGACAAAACCTGTTACGACAAGGATGGTTACAACCATGACGGCTATGACCGCGATAGCTATGACTGGGATGGCTACAAGAGTGATTACCAGCGTGACCGTGACGGTTACGACCGTGAAGGCAAAGACAAAAATGGTTACGATCGCAGCGGCAACTACTGTGGCAGCTCGTATTACTCCTACGGGGGGCATAGCGATTAAACACTAAAAACACAGTATCACGGTTTTATTTTCAACGCCGTATTAGAACAAAAAAAGCTGGCGCCGGACTGATCCGATGCCAGCTTTTTTTGTTCTAATACGGCAATCGAATCATTTCTCCCAAGATCTTTCCTTCGTTCCCCCCGCCGCTCGCCACCTACCCAACAATAAATTACTTTTTCGTCAATTATCTTATGAAATCAAACAAAAATGACAAAAAAAATATCCAACAACCAACGCAAAAAAAGCGATTAAAAACCATTAAATCAATGCACTAATTACAAAATTAAAAAACAGGCACAATAGATGCAAAGAAAAAATAATTAACAAATTTGCGACTGATTCCCTTTTCCTGGCCCCCGAGCAAATCAAATCACCACACTCAAAGGAGAAACAAAATGATCAACACCGGAGATACCGCCTTCATACTGGCATCAGCCGGACTGGTACTGCTGATGACTCCAGGCCTCGCCCTTTTTTACGGCGGGATGGTCAGTAGTAAAAACGTCCTGGGAACCTTCATGCAAAGCCTGTTCATGATCTCAGTTATCAGCATCGAGTGGGTCTTGCTGGGCTATACCATGTCATTTGGCCCGGACATTCAAGGGATCATCGGCAACCTGTCGTGGTTCGGACTCCACTCTGTTGGTGCAGATCCAAGTCCTACCTATGCTACCACCATCCCCCAGAACGTGTTCATGATCTACCAGTGCATGTTCGCCATCATAACGCCTGCCCTTATCACTGGTACTTTCGCCGAACGTGTTCGTTTCGCTCCCTTTGTCGTTTTTGCCCTTGCCTGGACAATCCTGGTTTACAACCCGGTTTGCCACTGGATATGGGGTTCGGGCGGATGGCTGGCGGCACGTGGCGTCCTTGATTTCGCCGGTGGCCTAGTGGTCCATCTCACCTCCGGCGCAGCTGCACTGGCTGCCGCTATAGTCATCGGCCCGCGCAAAGGGTTTGGCAAACATAGCTTCATGCCCCACAACCTTCCCATGACCGTTCTCGGCACTGGACTTCTCTGGTTCGGATGGTTTGGTTTCAACGGAGGCAGCGCTTTGGCAGCCAATGGCATTGCGGCCACAGCCTTTGTCTCTACCCACTTGGCAGGAATGGCAGGGATGGCAGTATGGACTCTTTCCGAATGGGTTCACCGCCGCAAACCCACCACCTTAGGCGCTGCCTCAGGGGCAGTGGCAGGACTTGCAACAGTCACCCCAGCAGCTGGATTTATCAGCCCGATTGCCGCGATTGCCATCGGCATGATTGCCGGCATCGCCTGCTACATTGCCGTTTCCTTAAAAAACAGAATCAGGCTGGACGATTCACTGGACGTTATCGGCATTCATGGAGTTGGCGGGGTTATCGGCACTATCTGTCTTGGCATCTTTGCCTCAAAGGCCATCAACCCGGCAGGAGCCGACGGGCTACTCGCTGGCAACCCAGCCTTTCTTGGCACCCAAATTTTTGGAGTAGTTGTTGTCGGCGCCTACGCCTTTGTGGTAAGTTGGATTCTCTTGAAAATCATCAATGCGGCCATGGGTCTGCGTGTCAGCCCAGAAAACGAAGTCACCGGTCTCGACCAGAGCGAGCACAGCGAAACAGCGTACAATTAAGCCGCAACCCCACAAACAATGGCGCCTTAGATGTTGGGTTACGCTGCGCTAACCCAACCTACAGGGACTTTTCGCTACCAGGAGAAGAAATCATGAAGAAAATCGAAGCAATCATCAAACCTTTCAAGCTGGATGATGTCAAAGAGGCATTAAACGCTAAAGGTATCAAAGGAATGACCTTGACAGAGGTCAAGGGTTATGGTCGCCAAAAAGGGCATAAGGAAATTTACCGTGGCGCCGAATATGTGGTCGACTTCATCCCCAAAGTCAAACTCGAACTGATCGTCGAAACAGACCATGTGGACGAAATCGTCGAGTGCATCCGCCAAGCCGCACATACCGGCAAAATCGGCGATGGCAAGATCTTTATCCTACCAGTAGAAGAAGTCATCCGGGTACGAACCGGGGAAAAAGGCGTAGACGCCATCTGATCCCTGTGCACTCTACTTCCGAACCGGCGGATCCGGCCAATCTGCGAACCCGGCGCGAAATCCTGGAAGTCCTGTGGCGACAAGGGTTGAAAGGTCGAGCCCTGCTCGAAGAACACACCCATTTAATCGATACCCATCTGCGCCAAAAGTTCACCGCCTGCCCTGCCGCAGCAAAAGGATTATCCCTGGTAGCAGTCGGGGGTTACGGTCGTAGCGAACTCTTCCCTTTTTCCGACATCGACCTCCTCCTCCTGCACCAACCGGAACAAGAGGAGGCGCTGACAACAGTGACCGAGGCCATCTTCTACCCCTTGTGGGACGCAGGGCTCGAGGTCGGCCACAGCGTCCGCACCATCGACACATGTCTCTCCGACGCGGCAGAAGACTTCTTCTTTCGAGTTGCCCTGCTTGATGCTCGTTTCATCGCAGGGGACAAATCCCTTTTCGATCAGCTGCAATCCGCCTACCAGGAGCGGTTCATTCTTGGTCAGCGCTTGTCTTTTCTCGAAGACATGACCTGCCACAGGGACGAGCGGCATCGACGCTTCGGCCTGCACAGCTACCGCCTCGAACCCCACATCAAGGAGATCCGCGGCGGACTCCGTGACATCCAGGCCATGCTCTGGACAGCCAAAGTTGTCTTTGGCTTAAAAGACCTCTGCTCCCTCAGAGACGCCGGCCTGCTGACCGAAAACGAACACCAACGATTCGAGGGAGCCTGGGAAAAATTAATAGAAATCCGCAACCGCCTGCACTACATCAGCTCCCGCAAAAACGACCAGCTCTATTTCGAACATCAGGAAGAGATCGCCAAGGCCCTCAACTACCGCAACACCAAGGGAATCATAGCTGTTGAGCATTTCATGCGCGAAGTTCACACCCACCTCCAGACCATCGCCGCCACAACTGATCTGTTCTTCGAACATGTCTTTGACGTGCTGAACACGCAACCTGCCACAGCTCAGACTGATGACACTCAGGAATTAGAACCCGGCATCATTGCCCGTAAAGGCAGGATCCGACTGACAGCGCCCGAACACCTGGCCGACAACCCGTCATTCCTGCTGAAGATCTTTTATCATGCCGCAAGCGCCGGACTGCCGGTGCACCACCTGACCAGAAAGATCATTAAAGCCAATCTCGAGTTACTAAATGACGAACTTCGAAGCAACCGACAGATGGCACGACTCTTCATCAACATCCTCTGCCAGGACAAAGCTCCACAATCCGTACTCGAATCGATGCTGGAGTGCGGGGTATTAACCGCCTACCTACCTGAATTCTCCCATCTGAAATCCTTGGCTCAGCATGATATCTATCATGTCTTTACTGTCGACCTCCACCTGCTCCAGACCGTAACGATCCTCCACCAGCTTGCCAGCGACCAAGCCAATATCTTCAGGATTATCACCGCCCCGCACATGCTCTATCTTGCTGGCCTTCTTCACGATATCGGCAAGGGCTACGGAGTTGACCATGAACACAAAGGGGCCGAGCTTGCGCGTCAGATCGGCGATCGCTTAGGACTTGACGTCCACGAGCAGGAACTGCTGAATTTTACGGTAGCAAACCACCTCTTTCTGACCAACACCGCCCTTCGCCGGGATCTCGACGATGCCGGCATGATCAAACGTTGCGCAGAACGCATCGGCTCTTTGGAAAAGCTCGCCTTGCTCTACCTAATTTCCATCGCCGACGCCATGGCTACCGGACCAACAGTATGGAATGACTGGAAAGCGGCGCTGCTGCTTGATCTATACTTGAAAATTGCCTTGCTGCTGGAGAAAACAGGAGAAGGTCCTCAGGACCTGAGTGCTGGGATAGAGTGGATCAGAGAGAAGGTATTAGATCGCCTTAGCGGCAGCAGCCCTGTAGATCTGACCATGCTACCCGACGACTACCTGCTGAATTTTGCGCCGGAGGAGATTGCCGATCATATTAGAGAGAGCCAGAAACTTCGAGACCAAGACCTGATCGTCGTGCCTCACGATAGAGACGGACACTGGTCTATCCTGATCCTGACCCGCGACCGGCCTGGACTACTCACCAAAATCTTTGGGGTCATCTCTTTAAACAACCTGCGCCTGTTAGCCGCGCAAATCTTTACCTGGCCCGATGGCACAGTAGTTGACGTCATTAACGTCCAATCAGTGTACGATAAATCCCACGCCGATCAAGATTGGCGGCAGTTCAGCTCAGACCTTCAAAAGGCGATCAACCACCGTTTGGGCCTGGAGTATCGCCTCCGCCAAAAACACCAATCCAGCCGCAAAGGGTCGGCCAAAATCCAGGCCCCGGCCAAGGTGGTCTTTGACAACGAAGCCTCAGACACCTACACCATTATTGAAGTGTATGCCACCAATCAACCCGGAATCGCTTACGCCATCAGTCGAACATTGACCGATTTCCAGATCAACGTCTTTCGGGCAAAAATCGGCACCCGCTCCGACCAGGTGGTCGAAGTTTTCTACGTCCTGGATTGCGATGAAAGAAAAATCACTGAAAAAGATGTTCTCGAAGAGATCAGGCAGAGCCTGCTCCACTCCGCCCAACTCCCGTAAGTTATCTTTTCTAGCAGCTGCTCATGGTTTGCGGTTAGTAGTAATTTCAACAATTAGCTAATCCATCACAGATATCTGTGAGTTTGTTAACCGTAAACCGGTAACTGATCACCGCCAACCTAATCAGTTTCCTTTCTTTAAGTATTCAGATCATCCTTGCCCAAGCTGACTAAGCAAGGCCTTGGCCTGCTCCATCTCAGGAAAATCCTCTTTCTGCCCCAACTCGATCGCCCTCTTCAACGCCTCGGCGGCCCGTGGTTTATCACCAAGCTTTTCCAGCGCTAAGCCCAGATGATAGTTGACTACCGGATTGGCCTCAAGCTTCTCCAATGCCTGAACAAACTGGGTCTTGGCCAGATCGTAAGAACCCCGCTTATAGTGAACCCAGCCTACAGTATCCGCAACATAGGGGTCATCGGGCGACTCAGCCTTGGCTACCATGGCCAGACGTAACGCCTCACCGAGATCTTGGCTATTCTCTGCGATATACCAACCAAGATTATTCGCAGCAGGGGCGAAACTGGGATCCTTCTTGAGAATGGTACGGTACTCCTCGGCAGCCGCATCTTTTTGCCCTTCGACCTCCATCAGCACACCAAGTTGCATCCGTACGGAATTCAACTCAGGATTGGCAACAAGTGCTGCTTGATACTCTTTGATAGCCTCGTCGGTCTTCCCCCCCTTCCTGAGGATCTCGGCAAGGACAATATAGGGCTTAGCCAACTTCGGGGCCAACTCAATGGCACGGCGCAGACTCACCTCTGCCTCGGGCTCACGCTTCAATGAGATCGCAAGGCCGGCATACACCAGATGCATAGGAGCGTTATCCGGTTCCTTCTCGATCTGTGCCTTTGCCTTGGCCATGGCCTCATCGCCTCGCTTCTCACTAACCAAAATGGCAACGATATAGCTCATGGCAATATCAGAACCAGGGGCCAGCTCCAGCACCTTCTCAAAATGTTCCAAGGCTTCCGTGGTCTTGCCTTGACCTAAGTACGCTACCCCCATGGCCTGAATGGTATTTGGCTCCTTAGGCACTGCCTGATGGATACGGCCAAGAAGATCGAGCGCTCGATCATAGTCCTTCTCCAAAACCAGGCAGCGTCCGAGCAACAAGGCCGCCTTGACATTGGTATCGTCAAGTTGAAGCGCTATCACCGCCTCCCGCTTGGCATCGGCCACCGCGTTATCCTTGAGATAGAGATCCGCGAGCAGAGTATGGGCATGGAGGTGAGCCGGGGCATACTTCAAGGTCTCCAGGGCAGAAGATACGGCAAGCTTGTTGTTTTGCTGAGCATAACAAATAGTTGCCTTGACAAAATGAGCCTCAGCCATTTGCGGTTTAGCCTTGATCACCTCATCGATCAAGATTGTCGCCTCAACAAGCTTATTGTCCTGAGTCAGGAGCTTGGCCTTAACCACCTGAGCATTCAGATTACCCTTATCTTTGGCAAGTACGGCCTCGACAAGCTTCGATGCCTCCGGGAACTTCCCGAATTCGACATAGAGGTTGGCAAGAAGTCCTTCAATGTCCGCGGGCTTCGCGGTCAACGAAATCGCCTGCTGATACGCAGCCTCTGCTTTGTCCAGCTTCTTCTGCCGCTTATAGAAGTTTGCTAGCGCCACCTGTGGCTCGCTCTCCTTGGGGGCCACAGTCGTTGCTTGTATCAAGGCGGCCTCTGCCTTATCCTTCTCCTTAATAGTCTCAAAAAATCCCGCCTGGACCAACAACGCCTCCACTGAATCCGGCATTGCCTCTACCATAGTGGCAAAAAGCGCCTCTGCTTTATCGTTATGTTTCTGCTGCATATACAAACCGGCCAAGGCCCGGTAGTGCCCTAACTCCTTAGGCTCCAAACTCAATGCCTTCTGCAATGCCGCCTCGGCCTGATCCGGCTGCTTATCGTTCATCAAAATCTGAGCCCGCAGAACATAAAGCCGACCGAGTTCAGGCTTCAAGGCAATCGCCTTATCCGCGATGCGGAGGGCGGCCTCAGGATTTTCGGTGGCCAGGTTGAGATTGGCAAGCAAGACCAACGCTTCAACATGATTTGGATCCACCTCAAAAATGAGATCCAACTTCTTGCGACACTCCTCGTACTCCTTAGCCATCAGAAGAACAGTGGCAACCTGGTACTGAGCATCCAGATTTTTAGGGTCCAGATTGGCGGCAATAGTAAGCTCCCTGTAAGCAGCCTGAGCCTCCTGATTCTTAACCAGCGCCTGACCGAGGAGATAATGGGCCTCACTATTCTTAGGCGCTAGTTGAACTGCGTTCTTCAGTTCGATGATCGCCGCCTTCACCTCTCCTTTATCCAGCCGCTCACGGCCCTTTTCGAGATAGCCCTGCATCTTTTTTTCTTGATTAGCACAGGCAGATAGAACCGCCACCATGAGCAGAACAGTAAGGAAACGAATCGGCGAACGGAATTTGAGAAAAGTCATAGCGAAGTCCTTAATGGAAATTCACCCACAAAAGGGGAGCTGATTACGGAAGCAATACTGGCTGATTATTATCCGGAACAGGCTGGGATGTCAAGCAGAAGGCCTTTGCCTGCCACGCCTCGACAGTGTCACTTCCTAAGGACAAACAATGGCGCTCAGAAAGGTCGAGCAATGTGCTGCAACGCCGAAGATCTGCCCGCTCAGAACACCGTCGTCACGCCTTGTTCATCTTAAATACCGGCTCCAGATCGCAGAGTTCGGCATACGCTGCAATCTCAGCTTGAAACTGTTTAACGTAGGGACAGTCCCAGATAGCCAGAATGGTGCCGGATTGACGAAAAGTCTGACCCGGACCAAAGTCCACGGAAATAAAGGGACGGTCAATGAGGTAGGCAAAAATCTGGGGTCGACGACAAACTTCCGGGCGTTGCGGATAAATGGCGCAGGCTTGACTGGGGGTAAGATGAGGGCAGGCCGCACCTGTGGGCAGGATCATGCTCCAGCCCGATTGCCAGCAATAGAGTCCGGGTCCCAACTCGTAAAAGGGTTGGCCTTTACCGATAATAAGAGGCGGTTCACTCTCTACTGTCAGTGATCGAGAATCAAAGGTATCAATCCGCGGAAGAACGAAAAGATCCACTTCCTCAACCTTGAGCGGAATTGAGAAAAAAACCTGCTTGAGATCAGGAGTAGGTCCAACGCAGCAGAGCGAACAACCGCATGGCGAACAGAGCAGGCTGTTGATCGACTCAAGCTCTCGAGTCACCACCTGTTGCGCCACCCACCAATCCACCGCCTCAATGAGCGGCAGGGGATTCCCTTCACTATCCAGGATCGAATAAGGAGCTGGAGCAGTATCCTTAAGCCGCTGGAATTCCTCAATCAAATCCAGGTAGGGAAGAAGCGCTTCCGCAGGATCCTCATAGCGGACAACTGTCTCAATGGGTTCATTCAACTCGGCAACAACCTCTGTGACGGTGGCAAAAGGTCCCATCAGAAAAAGAAGCTGCACCAACCGGACAAGGGGCAGCACCGGCTGAGCCAGACGGTCAAGACCTGCTTGAAATTGGGTCGTATCCATGGTAGTTGATGTGGTAAGGGGAAAAGAGGTTGACAGTTGACGGTGAGTGAGCCTGAAAATAGCTGATCACTCACTGGTATCTCACATCATCCAATGATTCAAGACCGGCGATGACCCTATCAAGAATCAACCCTGTAACTGATCGCCGTCAACCTAACTATTTATCGTTATTGACAATAATCTCCAGCACGTAACCCGTCACAGAACTAATCCTCTCGGCACTACTTACGAGGTCGCTTTACAATGAACGAGCTAAAACAACAGGCGCTGACCGAACACCTGGCGGAACTGCGTCAATCCCTGATTGTCTCCCTGGTTGCTGTCGGCATAGGTTTTGCTATATGCTACTCCTACGCCAAGGAGATCGGGGTCTGGTACCTCAAGCCCTTGCACGATGTTCTCCCTTCAGGGGCAACCCTGGTCTTCACGTCCTACCAAGAAGCCTTTTTTTTTATCTAAAACTCGCTGCAGTATGCGGCATTCTGTTGGCATCACCGGTCATCTTTTGGCAGATCTGGCGCTTTGTCGCCCCCGGTCTCTATCGACATGAGAAAAAAGTTATCCTACCCTTCTCCCTGCTCTCCAGCATCTGTTTCATCAGTGGATCCATTTTCGGCTACCTGGTAATCTTCCCACCCGCATTCAAATTTCTCACCAGCTACTCATCGGAACACCTTGCCGCCATGCCCGCGGTCAATGAATATTTCTCCCTGGCGCTCAGACTCCTGATCGCCTTTGGCGTCATCTTCGAGCTGCCGGTCTTCATGGTGCTGCTTGCAAAAGTGGGAATGATCAACACCGCATTCCTCAAAAAGAACCGGAAATACGCCTTCCTGCTCTCCTTCGTCATCGCCGCCATTGTCACTCCCACCCCAGATGTGGTCAACCAGGTAATGATGGCCATCCCTATGGCCATCCTCTACGAGATCAGCATCGTTGCTGTCTGGCTCTTTGGCCGCCGAATTCTGCCCGACTTCAATCACGAGACCAAAGAGGATCCAGAAGGAAATCAAGATGTAGTCGCTGAATAAATAATGATAATCTCGCAAAAAATCACGGGATGGCTAAGCAAAAGGGCCGACATACAAGGCGCAGGGTGTTTTTGTGAATGAGGCCACACATATGGTGTGCCGAATGAGCAAAAATATGCTGCAACGCAGTAGATCGGACTTTTTTCGACGCCATCAAATAATAGCGCCTCGCTGCACAGACCCACCAAATTCAGCGAGTTCTTCCTCTTGAAAGACCAAGATCCTGCCAAATTCACCATCATAGCCCGACTGACGGATCACCCGATTACTGCGGATGCGGTCAATGGCCTCTCCCAAGACTGGCGATACCTGGCGCACTTCCTCAACAGGAGTGTGCCGCAACAGGGTAAATTCCGACCCGAACTGATTGATCAGAGAGACATACAGCGCTTCCACACGCTTGGTTGCAGGTCCTTGACCAATGATCTCACCCAGAACTTCGGGCAAAGGGACCAAACTCTCAAACCCTGGCTGATTGGCCGGATAGCTTGGGACTGTCCGGTCGGCCAACTCCAGCACCCGATGAGTGACGCCAATGGTGAGCGGCCTCCCGCAAACCGGACAAATGGCATCAATAGCCCGAGTGGCCAAGGGGTCAAGACAGACCTGGCACTGACGATGCCCGTCGTAATGGTACTTACCCTCCTCCGGAAAAAACTCGACCGTACCTTGAAATCCGCCGTCACCAGGAGATTCCAGGGCCCGGCGCAACGAAAAATAATCAAACCCAGAGGCAAAGCAGTTAACCTCTCTGCCCAACTTGGAAGGCGAGTGACAATCAGAGTTGGAAATCAGCGAAAAACGATCAAGAGCGGACACCAAGCGGTTCATGGCGGGATCCGAAGAGAGGCCCGTCTCCAGGGCAAAGATGTGCCGGGTCAAATCACCATAACACTCTTCAATTGAATCGAATCCCGACTTTGAGCCAAAGAGCGAAAACCAGGGCGTCCAGATATGGGCAGGGACCAGGAAACCATCCCCTGATGCCTCAAGCAGAATTTCCAGAAGATCACGAGAGTCAAGACCGAGAATAGGCCGACCGTCCGATTCGATATTGCCGATAGAGGCAAGTTTGCTGTTCACCCGCTCCGCCGCCGCAAAATCTGGGGCAAAGAGAATATTATGAACCTTGCGCACCCGACCATGGCGCTTATAGATACAGGAGACCTCAGCGGTCAGGATAAATCGAACATCAATCGCCTCGGGCGTGATCCCGGCGAGCGCCGGTGGCACATTTTCGTCACGAAGCCGGTACAGGCCTGCTTCAGCGGGGACAAGCGACTCCTTCAGCTGGCGAAACCAGCCAGGATGGGTGAAGTCGCCGGTCCCAACCAGATTAATGCCCTTAACTCGAGCCCAGGCAAAGAGTCCCGCCAAGGTGCTCGCCTTACTGGTGGCACGGGAATAGGATGAGTGGATATGAAGATCCGCCAGGTACTGCATCAAGAGCAATCAGCTGATTGCTGCCGACCACCTTCTTTTCTGGCCACAAAGCCGGAAAAATTAAACCACTGAAAAAACGTCTCAACCTGAGAAAACCCAGCCTTCCGCAACAGATCCAGGTTTTCTGGCACAGAAAAAGGCACCAGAACATTCTCCAAGGCCTCACGCTTTTTGGCGATTTCGATCTCCGAATACCCCTGACGCCTTTTGAAATCAAGATAAAAACCAATGTATGCACGGTTGAACTCAGGACTGTGACTGATCGTCTTCTCGCAGATCACCAAGATTCCACCAGGCTTCAAGGACGCGTGCAAGCGCTCGATAAAGGCCGGACGCTGCAAGGGACGAACAAACTGCAGCGTATAGTTTAAGAAAATGGCTGCGGGCTGCTCAAGAGGACAAGAGAGGATATCAGCCTGAACAAAACGCATCCGTTCAGACTTGGTGTATATCTCCGCCTTCAAGGTCGCCTTCTCCACCATGGCGGCAGAACTGTCGATTCCGACACACTGCAAACCAAGATGGGGCAAGCGACGGACAAGCTCAATCAAGGTGGCTCCCGTTGAACAACCAAGATCGTAGACAGTTTCTCCAGGCAAGACAAAGGTCTCGAGGAGACTGGCGGTCATGGCCGTGATCTCCTTATAAAACGGCACGCTGCGCTCCAGCATGTCGTCAAAGACTTCAGCCACCTTGGGCGAAAACTGGAAATCTTCGACCGGAACTTTTGGATCGTTGTACAGTGTATCTCGCATGGCCCGACGCTAGAGGGAAATCTTCTTATCCTCAGCAAGATCGGGATTGGGACGATAAAGCAGCGCGGTTTTACCAAGAATCTGCACCACCGCAGCCCCTGCAGCGGCGGCCAGTTGGGCCACCGCCTCCTCACGCTCCATGGTGCAGGTATCCTGAATCCTGATCTTAACCAGTTCATGAGCAGTAAGGTTATCACCAACAGCCTTCACCAGGTTGTCAGTGATTCCCTCCTTGCCGATCATGCCGAGAACAGCAAGATGATGTCCCACGCCTCGCAGATAACGGAGTTCTTTACTGTTGAGTTTCGGTATCTTGATTTTTTTTATCGCCATGGTGCCTCCACGAGAGGGCATTATTATCTTTGCAGGGAAGTACTTTAAGTTATCGCATAACGGCTACTGCGTCCAACCAAACAATGGTTACTCTCGATCTTGTCTCGTGCCTCTACGAGGATTCGTGACCGACCGTTATTCTGTTGTAACTACACAGGTTAACGGTAATCAGTTATCGGTTTACGGTTAAAAGAATCATGGTTAGTCATAAATCATCGCATGATACTCAATGTCAGTGTGTCCTCAGCCATTGGCAGAACCCAATCGCCGTCAACTGTCAACCGTAAACCGGTAACCGACAAACTGTTTTGCTTTCATATGTGCTATTTTCCCCCTGACGTCAAGGCGTCTTATTGCCATCCGGCCAAGAAGTCAACAATCTCCCCCAATCCACCCCCAGGGAGATCACGGAATCATCGCTTGACAAGGAGAAGGGAAATAAGCATTATATTAAATAACTACCACTGAATAACTATCAGGCAGAAATCCAGTGGTTTCTTGACCCAGGAGATCAACCAATGCGAAAAGTAATTGCCCTAGCAGCATGTGGCATACTTCTTTGTGCTCTGGGGGGCGTGGCTCAGGCCAGACCTTCCAAGCGCCTTGATCCAACAACCAATACCTGCCGGGTCTTCACCCCAACAACTATTGAAGAAGGCAGAAATCTCTTTCACAGTGTGTGCAAGAGCTGCCACTCCCGAGACAACGCAGTCGGCGCCCGATTCATTCATTCAGAATCACTCATCTCGAGGGCATGGAACAGAGTCTTTGCCAAACAGTACCCGGCCTGCGCCAAGGATGGTTCCTGGGCCTCCCTGAACGAGGAACAACTGAGGCGGGTCAATGATTTTCTGTTCATGAACTCCGCTGATGCTTACAACCCCCACAGCGGACAGGATTGCGGCTGATAAGCCCTGCCTCTCCCAGGTTGGGAGAAACCGAACAAGCGAGCCATGAGAAGCATCCCAAAGCCCCTCCGACCCGGCAGGCACGGCACGCCGTCTGTCGGGCTTTTCTTATCTCCCAATACCGTATCCAATCAAATGCGGGAATAACTCCAGCTGACTGGTCGGCCATCCACATAGGGCATAACACCGTGAAATGCTCTCGGATCCTGATCAAAGATCAAGGGTAAAAAATGACGATCCCCCTCCCACATGGGAAGTTCAGCCAACCCGCTGATTAAACGCCAAGCCAACGGCCCCTCCTCGTTTTCACAGTACGGCACTCCGGAAAAGCGATCAATCCGGAAGATAAATCCAAGCCAGTCCTCGCCATTTGCACCAAAACCTGGCCAACTGATGGTACCCCGCAGGGCCATCTGCAGGCAGATCAGTCCCGACTCTTCCAGAATTTCCCGTTTCATGCAGGCAACCACATCCTCACCCGCTCGCATCTTCCCCCCTAAACCGTTAAACTTGCCGAAATGGGGATCATGAACGCGACTGGTGCGATGCACCAACAGGGTCTGCTGCCGGTCAGGGGACAGGACAAAACCTAATGTGCCGATAATGGGCGTATAGTGCATAGCTTCGTAAAGTGGTCAGTTATAACGGATCAAGTAACCGTTTCTGCCCCGTTATTCCACACATCAAAGAAAATATCCAGCAAAACCACTCACCATTGCCGTTGCATCATGGGCAAGAAATTGGTAACCTGATTTGTAGCTATCCAACAATACCACATCTGCTTCGCAGTCTCCCTGCAGTCGCTTAGCTGTCATAAGCCTGCTCACATAGACGGGCTATAGTTCGCAGGCTTATTTCGCGCATCTGTAGCGCTGTTGAATAATTACAGTTCCCGGCATCTGCTCATTTTGCGGATTGAGCTGGATAATTACCCCTGATTTAAGCATTCTCACCTCCACTCCCATACCCAACTCTTTGCATACCTTACGAATTTTGTTCAGACAAGGATCTCATGAGCATACTGATAGTAGATGATTCTCCCCCCGTCCTCCGGTTACTCCAATCGATTCTGCATCGATCAGGCTATCCAGAGACGATCTGCGCCGACAGCGGCGAGGCAGCCCTTCGCCAACTCGGCATTGAACCCTACTCAACAACCAAACCGTCCATTGACTGCATCCTGCTCGACATCGTAATGCCCGGCATGGACGGCATTGAGGTGTGTCGGCGGATCAAGGCACACCCCGACTATCTGGACATCCCGGTGGTCATGGTTACTGTCCGGGACGAGCCGGAGACCTTGCATGACGCCTTCATGGCCGGGGCTCATGACTATATCACCAAACCTGCCAGGGAACTTGAGCTAGTAGCCCGCCTCAACGCCTCCATCGCCCTGAAAAATGAAATCAAAACCCGCAAACAGAGGGAAGCCGACCTCCTTCGCGCCACTGAAGAGTTGGCAGAAGCCAATAAGTTGCTGGCAGAGCTAACTATCACCGACGACCTAACCAAGGTTGGCAACCATCGCTACTTCTCTGGCTGCCTGGACAAGGAGTGGCGACGCTTATTCCGGGATGCCGAGCCACTGTCCGTAATTTTCGTGGCTCTTGACCGCTTTCAAGAGTTCAATGAACTGCTGGGACGAAAGAAGGGAGAACAATGCCTTCAACTTGTCGCTCAAATCCTGCAGATCCCTCTCCGCCGAACAACAGACCTTCTCTGCCGCTACGGAGACAGCCTATTCGCCATCCTGCTACCGAAAACCCCGCTGACAGGCGCTCAGACAGTATCGAGACTAATCAAGCAGAGCATCGAAGAACTACAAATCACGTACCACGATGGCAACACGCTCAGTGTCAGCCAAGGCGTAGCGACAGTAACCCCTTCAATCGAGATAGCAATGGATACTCTAATTACCATGGCCCACGATGCCCTCACCACCGCGCAGAAGGCTGGAGGCAATCAGATTGTGTGCGCGGCCCCAAACAATCACCCGGACTAACGCCCACTCTTCATCCGCCGGCCCCTCCGTCTTACCAGCGGAAGTCGTCAGAGAAAAGAAGGTAATCGCCCATGTCCATCATGGGTTTACATGCCCCAATAGAACTTAAAAACTATCCTCGCACCTCAACATCGCCCTATAACTATTCAATGATCTCAATGAAACAGTTCACACTCCTTGTTACCTCAAGCATCTTCCTTATGATGCTCATCGTGCTTGCACCCACCCCAGGCGCTGCCCAAAAAGACCCATTCCCGACCTACTCCTGCATCGAATCAAATGTTACCTTCTGGAAGAAAGTCTACGGCAAATACTCCTCATCGCAGGGCCTCATCCACGACAAAAACAATATCGCCATCATCTACGAGATTATCAGCCTGCACAGCTCGGACACCCCCGAGGGTCAACAGGCCAATGAGTGTAACATCACAGCCATCAAGGAAAAATACCAGGCTATCCTCTCCAGATTGGCCCAAGGACAGATTCCGTCAACTCCTGAAGAGAAAAGGGTCGCCGGCCTGTTCGGGCCACACACTAAACCTGCCACCTTTCTGACCGCAGCAGACAATATCCGTTTTCAGCGCGGCATCAGTGATCGTTTCAGCGCCGGGATTATTCGCTCCGGACGCTACCTGTCCCATATCAAAAAAATTCTCAACAGCTACAATCTCCCCACTGACCTGGCCTACCTCCCCCACGTTGAATCATCCTTTGACTACCAGGCATACTCCAAGGTTGGAGCGGCCGGAATCTGGCAATTCATGCCATCCACTGGCCGCCAGTTCCTGACTATTAACAACTCTGTGGACGAGCGCAGAGACCCCTTAGTGGCCACCCATGCCGCAGCCCAGTTTCTTAAAGGCAATTACCGCAAACTAGAGAGCTGGCCCCTGGCCCTGACTGCATACAACCACGGGCCAGCCGCCATGCAACGAGCCAAAAATGCATTAGGCACCTACGAGGCTATTTTTCAAAAATATGACGGCAGTCGTTTCGGCTTCGCCTCCAAAAACTTTTATGCCGGATTCATCGCCGCTCGTGATGTTGCCCGTAATTATCAGCAGTACTTTCCCGGCCTGCAAATGGATCCTCCTGTATCAATAAAAAATATCCGAGTGAAACAAGCCACCGGCCTCCAGATCCTGGCAGGGCAATTCAAGATCAGCCCCACCGTTCTGGCCGATCTGAATCCCGCCCTCACACCATCAGTCATCAGCGGCAAACACTATGTCCCCAAAGGCTATCTCCTCAATCTTCCCCAAACAGCCCACAGCTCCCCTGCCTCCCTGTCAGCCAAAACATCAAAAAGGAAACCTGAGATACAGAAAGTGGCGAAAATTCACATGGTCAAGCAAGGAGAAACTATCCACAAGATCGCTGAACGCTATGGAGTCAGCAGACGGGAACTGATCGCCCATAACCAGCTCAACAACGCCGAAGTTATCATAGTCGGTCAATCCCTGAAAATCCCAAGCCGCGCCTTAAAAAAAACCACCATGTAACGCTACTCGACACAAACGCCAGCAAACATCAACCAACACACTATCTCCCATCATGAGCACTCTTCCTCAGCCAGTCTTGTTAAAAGACTACCGACCGTTCCCCTTCCACATTGCAACCGTTGACCTCTGCTGCAACCTGTTTGAGGATCACGCCCTGATCACCGCAACCATGACCGTCAGCGCCATTGACACCGATGCTGCCGCCCTGCGCTTGGATGGCCGAGAACTTGAATTAATCGCCATTGCCATAGACGGCCAAGAGCTTTCTGCCGCGGAGTATCAACTCGACAGCGTTTCCCTGATCATTACCGCGCCCGCACCGCAATTTACGGTAACCATCACATCTCGGATCAAACCTCAAACAAACACCTCGCTAGAAGGTCTGTACCGCTCGCACGGCATGTTCTGCACCCAGTGCGAGGCGGAAGGTTTCCGTAAAATTACCTTCTTCCCGGATCGCCCTGATGTCTTAAGTCGCTTTACCACCACTATTGAGGCTGACCAGACCCGCTATCCAGTCCTCCTGGCCAACGGCAACCTCATCAGCACGACCTCCAAAAACGGTCGCCACACCGCAACCTGGCAGGACCCTTTTGCCAAGCCCTGCTACCTCTTTGCCATGGTCGCCGGCAACTTAGCGGTACTCCGTGATCAATTCATCACCAGAAGCGGTCGCACCGTAACACTTGAGATCTACACCGAGCTCCATAACGCCGACAAATGCGAACACGCCATGCGTTCTCTGCAAAAAGCCATGGCTTGGGACGAAAACCGCTTCAGCCTGGAGTACGACCTAGACCAATACATGATCGTAGCCGTGGACGATTTCAATGCCGGGGCTATGGAAAACAAGGGGCTCAATATTTTCAATTCAAAATTCATTTTGGCCAGACCGGAAACCGCCACCGACCACGACTATCAGGGGATTGAAGCAGTAGTGGCCCACGAGTATTTCCACAACTGGACCGGCAACCGGGTAACCTGCCGAGACTGGTTCCAGCTCAGCCTCAAGGAAGGGTTGACCGTATTCCGTGATCAGGAGTTCTCTGCCGACACCAACTCGCGGGCCGTACACAGAATCCATGATGTATCGATGCTACGCAATCACCAATTTCCCGAAGACGCTGGCCCCATGGCCCACCCGGTGCGACCGGAATCGTATATAGAAATCAATAATTTCTATACCCTCACCGTTTACGAGAAGGGAGCAGAAGTGATCCGGATGCTGCACACCATTCTAGGAGAAGAACGCTTTCAACGCGGGATGAAAATCTACCTTGAACAGCACGATGGCGGCGCTGCCACCACCGATGACTTTGTCGCTGCCATGGAAAAGACGCTGCAAGAAAACACCCGTAGCGCCCCCCTTGACTTAAGCCAGTTCAAACGCTGGTATGAACAAGCAGGCACACCACAACTCACTATCACCTCAACCTACGACCCTTATGCACAAACCTTCCACCTGACCATCCGCCAAGAGCCCTCACCAAGAGCAGGCGACCAGGCTGCCATGCTCCACATTCCCGTTGTCTTCGGCCTCCTCGGACCCGATGGCAAGGATATGCCCCTGTCCGATGGCCATGGGGAAGCTTTCGACCCTGCTGCAACCACCATTCTCCATATCCGCGAGGCCAAACAGACCTTCACCTTCACCGGTATCAAGACGCAACCCGTACCCTCTCTCCTGCGCGGATTTTCAGCCCCGGTGCGCCTGAACTACGAGTATAGCGACAACGATTTGCGCTTTCTCCTCCTTCACGACCAAGACTCCTTCAACCGCTGGGAGGCAGGACAACGGCTCTTTATCAAAACACTCCTTACTGCCGTCGAAGATCTGCAAGCGGGACGAGAGATGCTCTTTGACCCAACGCTCGAAGACCTGGTCCGAGGTGTACTGGCCCCAGCGTTTCATCACGACAAATCTTTTATCGCCCAGACCCTGACCCTGCCCAGCGAAGAGTATCTGGCAGAACTGGTTACTGAGATTGATGTCGACGCTATCCACGGCGCCCGCGAATTTCTACGCCGAGAGTTAGGCGCTCGGCTACGGGGTCTCTGGCTCGACACCTATGAAGCAAACCAGACCCCGACTTCCTCACATTATGACCCAAGCCTTGCCGGTCCGCGCCGCCTGAAAAATCTCTGTCTGCATTATCTCTTGGCCGCGCCTGATCTCAATGCAATCGAACTCTGCCTTAGGCAATTTCACTCGGCAGACAACATGACCGACCAGATAGCCTCACTGAACGCCTTAATCCATACGGGAGACACTGCCGCGGACCTGGCGCTGGAGGTCTTTTATCAAAAGTGGCAGAAAGAGACCCTGGTCCTGGACAAATGGTTTGCCCTCCAGGCCACAGTTCCTTTGCCCGGCGCCCTCAATCGAGTCAAGGACCTTCTCCTGCACGAAGCCTTCGACATCAAGAACCCCAACAAGGTTCGAGCCTTAATCGGGGCCTTCGCCACCAATCAAGTCTGCTTCCATGATCAATCCGGGACTGGATATCAGTTTCTGGCAGACCAGATCCTAACCCTCGACCCTATCAACCCCCACATTGCCGCCCGTTTAACCGGAAAATTTGCTCCCTGGCGACGGCACATAGCAAGTCGTCAAGCCTTAATCCAAAGCCAACTCCAGCGGATTCTAGCCCACCCTGGCCTCTCCAAGGGAGTGTACGAGGTAGCTTCACGTACCCTTGGCTAACAGGCGCAAGCAACACGACCATTGCCTTTGACCTTGAAAAAAGCCCCGTTTCGAGGTAAAAGGCCAAAAACTTTTACCCTATCATCTGGAGACTACGTCAATGTATACCGCCGCGGACCTGAAAAAAGGCCTTAAACTCGAGATAGACGGCAATCCGTATATCATCACCGACTTCCAATTCGCCAAGCCAGGCAAAGGCCAGGCCCTATACCGCACCAAGATGCGCAACATGGTCAACGGCAACATGCTGGAACGAACCTTTCGTTCCAACGACAAATTCAAAAAGGCCGACCTTGAAGAACGGAACATGCAATACCTCTACTCCCAAGGTGAAGAGTTCGTCTTCATGGACAACCAGAGCTTCGAACAGATCCACATCACCCGTGAGCAGCTGGGAGATTGCATCAACTTCATGGTCGATAACATGGACGCCCAGGTTCTACTGTTCCAAGGCGCTCCCATCGGTGTCACCCTGCCGATTTCGGTAGCCCTGCGAGTAATCAAGGCCGATCCTTGGGCCAAGGGAGACACCTCCGGCACCGACACCAAGCCCGTTACTATTGAGACCGGTTACGAGCTGCAAGTGCCTCCTTTTGTCAACGAGGGAGATCTTATTCAGATTGATACCCGTACCGGTGAATACATGACCCGGGTCAAAGAATAGATCTCTTGCCTGCCGGCACCCAACACCCCATTTATCCTTGACCACAACGAACTCCACCCCCCTCAGTCGTCTCGCAATGTTAAAAGAGCGTGCTGCCATCATCCAGGCGGTACGCTCTTTTTTTATTGATCACGGCTTTCTGGAAGTAGAAACCCCGATCCGGATTCCAGCCCCGGCTCCGGAGGCCCATATCGAACCGGAGCCCTCAGGCGACTGGTACCTACAAACCTCGCCCGAGCTTTGCATGAAGCGCCTCCTTGCCGGGGGCTGCCCTCAAATTTTTCAAATCTGCAAGTGCTTTCGCCGTCACGAACGGGGAGACCGCCACCTGCCTGAGATGACCATGCTTGAGTGGTATCGTGCAGGTGCCGATTACCGCGACCTGATGACCGACTGCGAGGGATTGTTTGCCGCGCTGAACGCCGGCAGACGGCTTGCCCAACTAGACGCTGGCCAGCCAATTGACCTTACACCACCCTGGCCCCGGCTTACTCTGGCCGAGGCATTTCGACTCTATGCCCCGATATCTCTGACAGAGGCCATGGCACAAGGGTGTTTCGAAGAGGTCCTGGTCTGCTCGGTCGAACCCCGGCTGGGACATGGCTTCCCGGTCTTTCTCTGCGACTATCCGGCCAGTCAAGCCTCCCTGGCATCACTCCACCCGGACAATCCAGAGATCGCTCAACGATTTGAGCTTTATTATAACGGTGTGGAATTAGCCAACGGATTTACTGAATTGACCGATGCGAGAGAACAACGGCATCGTTTTGAAGTTGAGCAGGATCACATCCACAGCCAAGGCAGAGTACCGCCCCCCATGCCTGAGCCGTTCCTTACCGATCTCTGCCGGATGCCACCTGCCGCCGGCATTGCCCTCGGCATCGACCGCCTGGTCATGCTGCTGACCGGGGCCACAAATATCAATCAGGTCGTGACCTTCCCGCCAGAGGGGCTTTAACAAATTCCAGCTCTAACAATTACAGCACAAGCCCAAAGGAGCTGCCCCCTCCGACCAAACAGGCACAGGGGTCAAGCCGAAACCTGATGAAGATGAACATCCCGCTGGGGAAACGGAATGGAGATGCCATTGCCTTCTAGAACAGATTTAGCCTTTTCAGTGGTATCAAAATACACGTCCCAATAATCCTTGAAATCGCACCACGGTCGAACCACGATATTGACTGAACTATCTGCCAACGCCGAAACCGCGACCTGAGGGGCGGGCGTTTTTAACACCCGAGGATCTGCTATCACCAGGTCCATAAGCAGGGTTTTGGCTTTTTGTACATCTGAGTCATAAGCAATGCCAAAAGTCAGATCAACCCTCAACTTTCCTTCTGAGGAATAGTTGGTAATACTACCGTTTGACATTGCGCCATTGGGAATTATAATCCTCCGGTTATTTGCTGTCAGCAAAATGGTATTAAAGATCTGCAACTCCTTGACCACACCAATATGCCCCTGAGCTTCAACCAAATCGCCAACAGCATAAGGTTTGAAGACAAGAATCAAGACACCGCCGGCAAAATTCGCCAGACTTCCTTGCAGCGCGAGTCCAATGGCAAGTCCTGCCGCACCAAGAACAGCAACAAAAGAGGTGGTGGCAATTCCGACCATTGAAGCGACACTGATAAACAATAACATCTTGAGCAGCAATGAGGTCAGACTGGTAATAAACGGCACCAAGGTTTTGTCAGTCTTCGATTTTTCAAGGGCTTTTTGAGTAATAGTTACGACAGTGCCGATAATCCAGAGCCCGATAACCAGAGTGGCGATCGCCAGCACCAATTTAGGCGCGTATGTCAGGAACAGTTCAATCGCCTTATCTGAATATTTCTCTAATGCCCCCATGCTCCATTCCCCCCTTGCTTGATACTCTTAAAGTAATCTTCAGACTGGGTGAGAACGGCACCTGCACCGTTCTCACCCGATATTGCTTTCATAGGTACGATTATTTCTTAACTGCGTCAAGACCTACATCCTTCACCACCATATCAATTACTGGCAGGGTCGGCACCGAGGTCAGACCATAGACTTCGGCAAGATTGATATCCTTGGGCACAGCGCCCAGCAAGGCTTCGGCAATCTTCTGATCGGCCTGACGGTAGCGTAGCTTGGCCTCGACTTTGACAGCTTTGACTCCTTCAGGCGCATTGATCCCGTAATACACATCCTTATGCCCCTTAGGCGGGATAGTGTCATGCCTGGAAAAGGCGGTAACCACCCAGGGATCAACAGCAAAATGAAAATCACTGCCCATACCATCGGAGTTGAACACCCGAACATTTTCCGGCAACGCCCCCTGGCCATCTAACCCGCCGCTGGTAAACAAGATATTCCCCTTTTCATCCCAGGCCGTAATTTCAAGCCACATCTGTCGAATATTAGTGAGAGAGGTGGGAAGATTATGTCCCGCCCGGATATTCTTCACCCGGACTTTAACCTCGGCAAGGATATTATTGTTATAAACTGGCGTAATCTCAAGATCGGCAGCGGCCTTCAGACGATCAACCGCCATCTGATATTTCTCGGTGAGGTTGTCGGCAAGCTCCTGATCACCTGCCTTCTTGGCCGCTCCGGAGGCAAGGGAGTAGAGCAGGTAATTGGCGCCATTGAAGTAATGGTGATACTCTTCACGGGTCGGCTTCTGAAAGGTGTCCGCTGAGCGGAGAAAGGTCTTGGTGTCGACCATGTGACAGTCCTGACACAGGATCTCATTCTGGGCGTATGGGCCATGTTTCCACTCCAGGTACGTTGCCTCGAGAGGGAAATGCTTATCATGATGATACACTTGGTGGCACCCGGCGCAGAGTTCAGCCCGAAGATGCAAAGGCGATTCTTCACACTCATGAAACCCATCACCGCAACCATCAGCAGGTTTAATCGGTCCACGTTTGATCCGCACCGGGCCGTCCTTGCCATCGACTCCGGGCGTTAGGATCAAAGAGCCGTTTTCCGGCTCATGAGACGGCGTCTGCCAATGAGTGACGCCACTGACTGAGTGACAGATATCGCAGGAGACGCCAGCCATCGCCATGGGACTGAGTTCCTTGAGGCCAGGCCCCTTAATCTCGCCCGTGACCACACCCGCTGGCGAATGACAGCCTTCACATTGACGGCTGATCTCATGACCGACAGCCTTAAACGCCTTGTTCAGCTCTCCCTGATAGATCGGATCCTTGAGAGCCAGCGCATGGACAGAACCGGTCCACTCCTTGTACTGCTTCTCGTGACACTCGCCGCATGTCTCCGGCGGGGTGAAATTGACACTGGATTTATTCCACTTCAAGAGCGACGGATAATAGGGATAAAATTCCTTATCCACCTGAAAGACCCCCGTCCCCGCAACAGCCACTGCCGCAAGACCAAAACTGAAGACAACCAGACACCCTACCGCAATTTTTCGTTTCATCTCCTTCCTCCTTTGTGTTGAGTGAAGAGACCAAGGGTACATCCCTCCGTGTGAGCACCCGTTTCCTGCTTGAAACCATGAACTTATCAAGAGTGCCTATTCACAACACCAGGAAGCGTCCTGTTCTCTCAAGCAGGAGGTCTCCCGCAAAAAATGAATTCCTCCTCATTTTTTGTACCTGCATCAACTCAATCTTGTCAATCAATAATCATTATCGTTCGCCAACTATCTTATTTATGACCACATTAATTGGGCACCCAACACAGCGTCTGTTTCCCCCTCCCCTTCGGCTCCGTTCAGGGAACAAGTAGAGTGAAGTCGTTCCCTGAACGGAGCCGAAAGGCACAGAATTATTGGCACAAATCATTTCGCAACTGCTTCATTAGCCTTGAGCTGAAGATGGTTAATTAAATGGTAACTGTCCAGCAGTGCCACATCTGCGTTGTTATCGGCCTGCTCATGTGCGAAAAGCACACATCGCAGGCCGATGCCTAGCATCT
>VMSU01000099.1 GCA_013792005.1 Desulfobulbaceae bacterium | reverse complement strand
TCTCAAAGAGATGTTTGAATTCCAGCAGGGGATTGATTCCCGGTTTGCCCATCAGGGCAAGGACCTGGTCCTGGCTATGTTCGGGCGCGACTTTCATCTGGCCGGAGACTTGGTGCGCGACCAGTTTTTTGAGGTAACTAAGGCCTTTGGCGCGGTCTGCCAAGATAAGGTCGTAACGGACCCCCGAGGCCACGAAGACCCGTTTGACCCCTGGCAATGCGCGCAGACTGCGTAATAACTTGAGCTGTGTTTGGTGGTTGATCTTTAGAGTTGGGCAAATTTTGGGGGTCAGGCAGCGCTGGTGTTGGCAAACACCTTTGACTATTTTTTTCGGGCATTCAAATCCGTACATGTTGGCAGTGGGACCGCCGACATCAAGGATGATTCCTTTGAAATCAGGGTGCTTGGTTAAGCGCTGAGCCTCCCGGAGGATGGAGTCCGGGCTGCGGCTGATCACGGTTCGGCCCTGGTGGACGGCGATGGCGCAAAAATTACATTCACCGTAACACCCGCGATGGGTAGTCAGGGCAAACTGAATGGTGTCCTGGGCCAGGACCTTGCCTTGGCTCTGGTAATAGGGGTGGACGGAGCGGGTAAAGGGCAGGTCGTGGATATGGTCGAGTTCTTCCCTAGAGAGCAAGGCTGATGGAGGATTCTGGATCAGATAGCGGTTGTCGTGACGTTGGACTAGAGATTGGGCGGTTATTGGATCGTTGTTCTGGTAGAAGGCATGGAACATCGCGATCAAGGCATCAGGGTCTGTGGCTACGGAGTTGAAATCGGGCAGTTCAATGAACGGGTGTTCTGGGGGATTTGCCGCAGCATGACAGAGGCCTGGAATGTTCCTAAAATCGAGGCCTTGGTTCAATCGTTCTGCCAGGGTTACGATGGTTTTTTCTGCCATGCCGTAGACCAGGATGTCGGCCTTGGCATCGAACAGGATCGATTTTCTTACCCGGTTTGACCACGCATCGTAATGGGCGATGCGGCGAAGGCTGGTCTCAATGCCCCCAAGCACCACGGGCTTGGTGTTTTTAAAAAATCGGCGGATCAGGTTGGTGTAGGCGATTACCGCTCGGTCCGGTCGACGGGTATTGTGTCCGCCAGGGGTAAAGTCGTCGGAGTTCCGGTGTTTGTATGAGGCAGTATAATTGGCGACCATGGAATCGACAGAGCCTCCGCTCACCCCCCAAAAGAGACGGGGCTCGCCCAGGCGGGTGATATCCCGATCGGAATCGGTATCCGGTTGGGCGATAATGGCGACTTTGAACCCTGCGTGGGCCAGGATCCGGCCAATCAGGGCGATGCCGATGAAGGGACTGTCAATGTAAGTGTCGCCGCTGATCAGGATGATATCAGCCTGCTGCCAGTCAAGGGCTTTGATCTCTTCGGCGGTGGTGGGGAGAAAGGTCATGGGTGAGGTCCTGATAGTTGTTTCACGCTGGCTTACTCTGAATGGCATAATAATAGTTGTTAGAAAATTTGTAACTACTTTAGTGATGGTTATCGGTTATCGGTTTGCGGTTATTATTTGACGGTTATTGATTTACCTGATTAGCGCTAATCAGGTTGATTTTTTCCAATGACTGGTATCCGTGAGTTTGTAAACCGCAAACCGCAAACCGATAACCGATAACCAAAGGATGGGGTATGGAAAAGATAGCAATAAGGGACGGGGCGATCCGTTTGGGACAATTCTTGAAACTTGCCACTGTCGTGTCAACTGGTGGCGAGGCCAAGGCTCGTATCCAGGCAGGTGAGGTCAAGGTGAATGGTGCGGTTGAACTTCGTCGAGGTGCTCAGCTGCACTCAGGGGACCGAGTTGAGATCGATGGGGCAATTTTTCAGGTAGGGTAAGCGTAGCGTGTTACCGGGGGGAGGCGGCAAGCACTTCTGCCAGCACGGTTCGGAGTGTGCTTAAATTGAATGGTTTGGCAATGAAAGCCGCAATGTGCTGAGCCGTAGAGTCCTTAGAGACATCTTCCTCACTGAAGCCACTGGCGATAATCAGTGGGGTGCTGCTTGAGATGGCATGGATCTCCCGGGCCGTCGTCATCCCATCCATGCGGGGCATGGACAGGTCGATAATTGCGCAGCGAATGGTTGCGGAGTGCTGGCGAAAGAGCTCAACCGCCTCAATACCATCTGCTGCCGTAAAAACTTCGTGCCACCCCAGACGTTCGAGCATGGCGGAGCAGACTTTGCGGACTATGTGTTCGTCATCAACCAGCAGAATCGCTCCGGATTGTCTGGAGTCTGAGCTTCTTGTCGGCTGAAGTGCTGAGTTGGTGTGGTTTGGTGATGGTGTAGAAGTGGCTGATGCCGCCGGGAACAGGACTTTGAATGAGGTGCCTTGTCCGGGGGCGCTGTTGACAATTATGGCGCCATTGTGGCCCTGGATGATGCCAAGAATTGCTGAGGTGCCAAGGCCGCGACCGGTAAATTTGGTGGTGAAGAAGGGGTCGAAGAGCCGATGGAGGATCGTGTCGTTCATTCCGCAGCCGTTGTCTGTTACGTCGAGCCAGACAAAGTGACCGGGGGGAGGGGTGTTCTGTTGTCTGCCACGCTTCAGGTCGTGCTCATCGCAGAAATCAATTCCACTGGTGATGGTCACTACCCCGGCTTTATGATCCAGGGATTCCGAGGCATTGGTGATTAAATTCATGATAACTTGTTGAATTTGCCCGGCATCAGCTTGGATGGCCGGGAGGTCTTGCCCGAGGTGGAGCTTAAGTTCAACTGTTTTTGCCACTGAGGCTCTGAATAAGTGGAAATTCTCGCTCACCAGGGCGTTGAGGTCGATGGTCTGGATCAAAAAATGGCCTTTGCCTGAATACGCCAGCATTTGCCGAGTGAGATCAGCCGCTCTCCGGATTGCCTTCATGCAGTTGTCAAGGAATGCCAGCGACGGAGAGTCGAGAGGGATATCCATCTTGGCCAGATCGAGGTTGCCTTGGATGGCCATCAGCAGGTTGTTGAAGTCGTGGGCGATGCCGCCAGCCATGACACCCAGGGTATCAAGCTTTTGAGTGTGGAGCATCTTTCGCTCGGTCTCCAGTCGTTGCTGCTCGGCTTGCTTTCGCTCGGAAAGGTCGCGGACGATGGCCCACATGCTTTTTGGTGTGCCCAGATTGTCGCGGATAAGAAAGGTGCGGAGTTCAACAGGGATGATGGTCCCGTCTTTATGTTGGTATTCCTTTTCGTAGACCTCAGAATACCCTAGGGGCACGACCTGGTCTCTGAGGATGGAGGACTCGAGGGCATGCCATTTTTTCGGGGTGAGGTTGGCATAGGTCATGGTGGAAAGTTCTTCGACTGTATAGCCGACCATGGCTTGGAAGGTCTTGTTGCTCTCGAAAATGTGTCCGTTCATGTCGATGCAGGCAAAGGCATCGGCCATGCTTTCATAAAGCTGTCGGTATTTGGCCTCGCTGGTGATGAGGGATTCTTCGGTTTTTTTTCGCTCAGTTATCTCCCGCACTGTTACTAAAAAACGGGTGGCCGCCCCGATATGGCAGAAACGAATGCTGACTTCCACAGGAAAGACTTCGCCTTGGTATCGTTTGGCCATCCACTCGAAGGTCTGAGGTTTGCCCATCCTGGCCTTGGTCATCCAGGTTACGGCTTCTGCTTGGGAATACGGATGGGAGCCGAGGCTTAAGTCATTGGCATCTGCCAGCAAGGCTTGCTCGCGAGTGATTCGGTACATGTCGAGCATTGCCTGGTTGACATCAATGATCGCTCCGGTGGCGCCGTCATGGACAAAGATGGCGTCGTTGACCGAATCAAGCACGGCTTGCAGGTATTCACTGGTTCGCTGCAGGTCGGCAGTCCTTTTTTCAATGCCGCGCCGGAGAAACCAGATCCAGGTCATGAGGATGAGGACGAGACCGGTGGCTATGGCAATGAAGCTCAGAGCAGGTCGGATCCAGGAGTGTGGTATGATCGGAGTGCCTAGCCACTGGCGCTCAATGTGTTGGTATTCTGTCTCGCTGATCTTGGAAAACCCCTGTTCGATCTGGGCAAGGAGTTGAGTGTTTCCCTTCTTTACTGCTCGATGGAATTTGCCGCTGTACAGTGGGGCAGTTTCATGGAATCGGTCGGCAATCGCCATTTGATTGAGGAAATACAGGGCTGGGGGGCGGTCAACACTAAAAACTTTGACCTTGTTATCCCGGGCGGCTGCGATAACGGACTCGTAGTTGTTGAATTTCAGGAGATTACTGACACCTTGGGCTTGAAGTTGTTCGATCACTGCGTCGTCGGACTTGACACCGACTATGAAACCGCGAACATCTTCTGCCCCTTTGATGCCGCTGATGTCGGTGTGGAAGTAGAGCGGGACATCGATTGTGGCGTAGGGTTTTGAAAAGTTATATAACAGGTGGCGTTTAGGGGTCTGGAAGATGGTATCGATGACATCGAACTCACCAGCCTCCATCCTGCGCTGAGCCTCTGTCCAGTCCATGGCGCTGATCTCGGCATGGATGCCGGTCTTCTTTTCCCAGAGTTGCCACTGGTCAATGAGAATGCCCTTGAGCCTGCCGTCTTCGCTACGCATGATATACGGTGGATAATTGTCATCCATGACGACCTTGATGGTCTGAACAGGGGCAGAGGAAAGAGCGAGAGACGGGACAATGAGCAGGAGAGTGGTGATGGTGGTGAGGACTGCTGTTGACCAGAGAGACAGACGAGCCAAAAAAAATCGGTTACGCCTGACTCCGGGGGCGAATTTTAGCGTATTGAACGCTGTGAAATGTATTGTATTGCGCATGAGTTAACCTTGACAGTCTCGCACAAAAAGGTAGCCGATCTGTTAAGCAGGTAAGCGAGCCTGCGAGACTCCGAAAGGGCCGATATACAGGTAAGCGAGCGAAGAGAGACTCCGAGGCGCGGGGTGCGTTTTGCGAATGAGGCCATACTATGGTATGCCGAATGAGTAAAACCACCACGCAATTTAGTTCAATCCCCGCTGGTGTTGGACGGGGACGTAGTATGTCGGACTTTTTTACGACGCCATCAACCTTACCAAAGACACTGGTTGTGAGCAAGGGAGAACGAGGGGTGTTATGCAGGAATATTTATTATGCTGTAACTGTCCAGCAGTGCC
>VMSU01000098.1 GCA_013792005.1 Desulfobulbaceae bacterium | reverse complement strand
GTGACCATCTTCGAACGAATGCCGTTATTACAGGCACTTACAAAAGAAGAATACACAACCAATGCCGAATCAGAATCTAAGCAGCTGTTATTATTCAGCTAAACGTTGGGACACTAGTGACATAAAGTAATCCATAAAGCCGAATTATGAATGACGAAACAGAATCAACTTGGCGGAAGGAGACTGACTTTCTGTCACAAAATGTTGGGGATCTTTCCACAGTCGCCTTCCTTGCGAAGACTCTTGCAGATGAAAACAGGCTCCGCATTTTGCTGGCGTTGAGTACAGGCAAAAAATCCGTCTCGGTTGTGGTCGGCGAGCTCTCTCTCTCTCAACCCCTAGTCTCCCATCATCTGAAAGAATTACGCCGAGCACTTCTTGTGAAGGTTGAGCGCAGCGGCCCCTTTGTCTACTACGAACTCTCCGACCCACGCATACTGGACATCATGGAAGGCCTCTGCCATCTTGGCCAGGAATTACTTGCTACCCAAACCATATTCAAATGAGATTTCCTATGCCAAATCTTGCCTCTATCATTACTGCCCTTGAACCAGAGGAGGCGGTACGACAGCTTAGCCCCCTTCTCCGACCCCTGCTGTCTCACCTAGACAAAGATACGCGTCTCGCCTTCATTGCTAGCCTGTCCGGAGACCCCGACGATGACAAGGTGACCAGTCTCGTCCACCTCTGACTAGCAGAATGCATGGACGAAGGTGTCGATCCAACAAAAATGTGTCAGAGTTTAGTACATAAGGTGGCTCAGTCGAAACAGCTTATGGCGGTTGCCGACCCGGCCCTTTTATCACTGTTTGAGTCTTGGCTTGAGGAACTGGAAGATGA
This sequence comes from Desulfobulbaceae bacterium, assembly GCA_013792005.1. Lineage (NCBI taxonomy): Bacteria > Pseudomonadati > Thermodesulfobacteriota > Desulfobulbia > Desulfobulbales > Desulfobulbaceae > Desulfobulbaceae bacterium. Next base: position 28,785 of record VMSU01000098.1, on the reverse strand, counting down.
GGTGCTCACATTTAAGAAACAGTATCCCGAAGCCTGCGCCATTGACCTCACAGATAAACTAGGACTGTCTCGGAGTGGTGTAGCCTTTATTCTAGCTAAACTCGCTCGGGAAGAGAGGCTATAAATTCAGCAATTTCTATTCAGGAGCCGTTAGAAAATAACTTGTACTATTCTGCCCCACCTTTACAGCTCCTGATGTCGTTTATGCAGGAAAAAATGAACAGGTTATTTTTTGATGGTCTCGCAAAAAGTCACGGGATGGCTAAGCAAAAGGGCCGATATAAAAGGCGCAGTATGCTTTTGCGAATGAGGCCACACATATGGTGTACCGAATGAGCAAAAGTGCGCTGCAACGCAGTAGATCGGGCTTTTTGCGACGCCATCATTTTTTGCACAACGGCTTAGTTCCATGCCGTTGGTATTTTGATTCACGTAAGTTTGGCTAAAACCCGTTTGTCAAAGAAATGTTTAATAACCAACACCTACAAAGGAGACTCGGTCATGGCTTTATTCAAAAAGAAGACACTTACCGGACTTGCCCGCACTTGCGGCTGAGCAGCTAAAATCGGTCCGACGGCTCTGTCGGAAGCACTTGAAGGACTTACCCCACCTAACGATCCGAACCTGCTGGTAGGGATCGAGACTGCAGACGATGCAGCAGTGTACCGCTTATCAGATGAGATCGCCATGATCAACACGGTTGACTTCATCACCCCACCGGTGGATGATCCATATTGGTTTGGGCAGATTTCGGCTGCCAACTCCATTTCGGATGTCTATTCCATGGGTGGGCGACCGGTAACTGCGCTAAACGTGGTAATGTTTCCCTCCAAACACCTCGACATGGGGATCTTGAGAGATATTCTACGCGGAGGCCACGACAAGGTCGTTGAGGCTGGCGCCTGCCTGGTGGGTGGCCATACCGTAGACGATGAAGAACCAAAGTACGGGCTGTGCGTTAACGGGGTTGTGCACCCAAACCGCATTATCACCAATGCCGGAGCCCGTGTAGGAGATGTTCTCATCCTGACTAAAGCACTTGGCTCGGGAGTGCTCTTCAACTCGGTAAGATCCGGCAAGTTCACGTTCGCCGAATTGGAACGTGAGATTTTACCTGCCCTGGCGGCGCTAAATGGTCCTGCTATGGAGGCGGCGCTTAAGTTCGATCTTCACGCCTGCACCGACATCACCGGATTCGGCATCCTGGGGCATCTTCTCGAAATGGCCCACGGTTGCAACCAGAAGATAATCGTTGAGCATAGAGCTTTACCTTTCTTTCCTGGGGCGCTGGAGATGTATAAGAAAAAGGAAACCACCGGCAGCAACAAGGCAAACCGCGCCATGGTAGCGAAACATCATTTTACTCAAACGGTTTCTCTTGCTGAAGCCGAGGAGGAACTACTCTACGATCCACAGACATCTGGCGGCCTAGTGCTGGCAGTGCCAAGTGATCAGGCAACCGAACTGCTCGCTGCCCTCCATACGGCAGGGGTGAAGGCCGCAGTCCGCATTGGAGAGGTAGTGAACAAACCGGTGGGTATCGAGCTGGTGTAAACAGTGAATATCTTCGTATTGATGGCGATACTTGGCTTCGGCGCAGGATTTCTCTCGGGTTTGCTCGGTATCGGAGGCGGTATCATTATGGCCCCGCTCTTGCTGTACGTCCCTCCGTTTTTTGGATGTGAGCCCCTTACCATGAAGGTGGTAGCGGGGCTCACCATCGTCCAGGGGCTTGCCGCCTGTTTTTCGGGGATGATAGCTCATAAACGGTTTCATTTCGTATCCGGTGGACTTACTACCTGGATGGGAGTTACCATCTTTTGGGCCGCCCTCATTGGTGGAGCTGGGGCTCAATATGTCGCCAACCAAGTGCTTCTAGTAATCTTCGCGTTAATGGCTTTAGCAGCAGCGTTGCTTTTGCTTGTACCAACCCGGACGGACAACGATGCCCCTGATCTTGAATGCTTTTCTTTCAGCCGTCCCAAATCAGTGACCGTTGCCGGGACGGTAGGCCTATTGGGCGGCCTGGTGGGCCAAGGCGGCTCCTTTATCCTCATTCCGCTCATGACCTCTTTTATGCAGGTCCCAACTCGTATCGCTATCGGCAGCAACCTTGGTATTGTCTTTCTCGCCTCTCTGGCTGGTTTTATAGGAAAGGCTGCTACCGGACAGATTGTCTGGACCTTGGCCTTGCCCATCGTCGTCGCAGTAATCCCAGCGGCCCAATTGGGTGGTATTCTAAGCCGCCGTGTGCCGGTAGTTGGGCTAAAGATGCTTCTCGCTATCTTCATTGCCCTTGCCGCGGTACGAATTGGAGTCTCAGCGCTTATGTGAAAGATTCAACTTTCTCTTCATTGATTATAATAAACAACCGGGCCCAGAAGGGGCAAGAGGTGCGTTGTCCCGGTTGCTAACTCAGAATAACTTGAATTGTTCTACCTGTTTCTCCTGGATCTCCTGATATTGTGCATACTTGCGGATCATCTCGGCATCGAGACCCACCGTATCTACGCAATATCCTTTAGCCCAGAAATGATTACCCCAATAGAGCTTCTGCTTCAACTTGCGGAACTTATTTAAAATATTGATCGCTGTCCGCCCCTTTATGATCCCTACAAAATCGCGAAATTGAGTAAGATGGCACTTGATCATCAAGATGGGGCAACAGACAATAGCCCCTTGCCCTTATCCTTCCAAAGTAATACATTATTCATCAACAATGTCGTTTTTACCCCATCACTTCTACCCCTCTGGAGATCATGATGAAAAAATCCCTTATCGCAACCCTGGCTCTACTTGCCCTTGCCACTCCCCTCAACCTCGTCTGGGCAGAAACAGGACATGATATGTCGACCATGACAACAGGGACCGACACCACCATCATGCTCGACGCCGTTCAACAGGATGGAGTCTCGGCCATGGCCCACCTCTATGATGTCAGTGAAAACATGGCCAAGCATGGCATGAAAGAGACCCACCACATGATGGTCATGTTCACCGACACCAAGGACGGAAAACCCATTACCTCAGGGGCAGCCGCGGTCAAAGTCGCCGATCCTGCAACTGGCGTCATGTCGGAACCCAAAAAAATGATGCTCATGGGTGATGGCTTCGGCACCGATGTCACTGTCGCCACGCCGGGAACCTACACCTTTGAGGTCGGCACCAAGCTCGCCGACGGCAAACGGCGAGTCTTTACCTTTACCCATACTAAAAAATAACCGGGAGAAGACACCATGGGTCATCTTGTCCTGGCAGGCGGCGGCCATGCCCATCTCACGGTTCTGGCCAATATTGCCGACACGATCAAACGCGGCCATCAGCTGACGGTGATCGGCCCATCGCCTGAACATTACTACTCAGGCATGGGCCCTGGTATGCTGGGCGGCACCTACCGCCCGGAAGAGATCCGCTTCGCCACCCGCCATGTGGTCGAACGGCAGGGGGGACAATTCATCTTGGATCAGGTGGTCCGGATTGACGCCCCTAACCAAACCGTCCACCTGGCTTCGGGCCAGACCGTCACCTATGATGTGTTATCCTGTAACACCGGCAGCCAAGTTGACAACACGCTCCTTGCCGGAAACGACCCATCCGACATCATCACGGTCAAACCCATAGAACGACTCCAGCAGGCACAAGATCGAGTAGTCGCCTTGGCTGGGCGAACTCCCATTACCATCGCTATTGCCGGGGGCGGCCCTTCGGCTGCCGAAATCGCCGGCAACCTGAGACAGCTCACCAATAGACCGGGCTTACATCGCCCTCGGATCGTGATCTTTGCCGGACACGGTCTCATGGGACGATTCCCGGAAGGGGTCAAACAACGCGTCATCAGCTCTCTTACCCGCCGGGGGATTGAGATCATCAACCAACGGGTCACGGCAGTCAGCGACAAGAAGATCGTTACCGATTCCGGCACGACTGCCGCAAATCTTATCGTTCTCGCCTCTGGGATCACACCGTCACCACTGTTCCGCGAATCAGGCCTTGCCACCGGCCCTGAAAACGGCCTCCTGGTCAACCGCTTCCTACAGGCAGCTGATCATCCACAAATTTTCGGCGGCGGCGACTGCATCTACTTTGCCGACCAGCCACTGGACAAAGTCGGAGTCTACGCCGTCCGGGAAAACCCGATCCTCTACCACAACCTCCTGTCCAGTCTTGAGGGCCGCCCATTACAGCCCTTTATCCCCGGCGGCAAGTACCTATTGATCTTCAACCTGGGGGAAGGATACGGGGTACTGCACAAAGGATGGCTGACCATGGAAGGTCGGGTCGCTTTCTGGATCAAGGATCTGATTGATCGCCAGTTCATGCGCCGTTTTCAAGCCTTGGAAAAATAATACTTCGCTTGTCCCACCCAAATCGTTCCAGCGGGATCAACACCACAACGGGCTCAGCATGATTATCGGGATACCAAGAGAGATCAAAGCAGAGGAGTTCCGGGTTGGCCTGACACCTGAAGGGGCAAGAGAACTTAACAGCGAAGGGCATCAGATCCTGATTGAAACCGGAGCTGGCGAAGGCAGTGGTTTTAACGATCAGGAGTACCTCAAGGCAGGGGCTGTAACCACGACAAGAGAGACTGTTTACACCAAGGCCGAACTAATCGTCAAAGTCAAGGAGCCACTCCCCCAGGAATACGATTACCTTGCGGCAGGTGTCACCCTCTTCACCTACCTCCACCTCGCCCCAAACCCCACCCTCACTAGACTCTTGCTCAACAAGAAGGTAACAGCACTGGCCTACGAGACCTTGAAACTTGACAACCTCTTACCGCTGCTCGCGCCAATGAGCGAGATTGCAGGACGCATGGCCCCGTTAATGGGTTGTTTTTATCTGCAGCAGTGCCATGGAGGCACAGGGGTCTTGCCTACGGGAGCAAGCGGGGTCAGGCCGGGAAAACTTCTGATCCTTGGCTCCGGCATAGTCGGGGTCAATGCTGCCAAGGTCGGGATCGGACTCGGCATGGAGACTGTAATCCTGGGCAGAAACACGACCACCCTGCGCCGGATTGATGAGCAGTTCCAGGGACGCGTCAAGACCATCGCCGTGTCCCCTCAAACCATCGGCCAAGAGATTACCGATGCAGATATCGTCGTCGGGGCCGTCCTGGTGCCGGGCGGCAAGACCCCTGTGCTGATCAGCCGCGCCCTGCTGTCCACTATGAAACAGGGTGCGGTGATCGTGGACGTCTCGGTGGACCAGGGCGGCTGCGCTGCAACCTCGCGCCCCACCAGCCATGATGACCCGGTGTTCACCGTTAACGGCATCATCCACTACTGCGTGGCCAACATGCCCGGAGCCTACCCACGGACCGCAACCATCGCTCTCACCAGCGCCACCCTCCCCTATCTCAAGCTCCTGGCAGCCCAGGGGATCGACAATGCCATCGCGAACAATCCCGCCATCAGGTCGGCGCTCAATACCTATCGCGGCAAGATCACCAATAATACATTAATGGAGTCCCTTGGCTTCAGTCGCGGATAAGGTCGGGTTACGCTGCGCTAACCCGACCTACAAAAGACTTCTCCCATGCCCTTCGGCTCCACTCAGGGAACGATCCTTGGCCAACTAACCGTCCCCTGAGCGGAGCCGAAGGGCACGGAATCTTAACCAGAGACAATCACCTACGTGGTTAAATTACGATAAATTTCAGGCATCCTCCGGGGAAGTTTAGCAACCTGATCAATGAAAATATAGTTGACCTCGCCATACATATGAGCCATGTAAGCGTGAGCCTCCTTGTCGACTGTGATGCAGAAGGGGTGAATACCAAGGTTCTTAGCCTCGATCAAAGCATGACGGGTGTCCTCAATGGCATAGGCACCCTTGTACCCGTCATAGTCTTCTGGCTTGCCATCAGAGAGGGTAATCAGCAACCTGATGCGGGCCTCGGTCTTAGCAAGGAGCTGAGAGGCATGGCGGATGGCCGGTCCCATCCGGGTATACTCCTTGGGGGTGATGGCGGCAATCCGACCCTTAATCATGCTGTCATACGGTTCGTCAAACTCCTTCACCGTGAAGATCTCGCTCCGCAGGCGACGCATACCGGAAAACCCGTAGATTGCGTAGCGGTCACCCAAAGCGCTCAGCGCCTCACACATCAAGATCAAGGACTCCTTGAGGGCAGTACTGACCCACCCTTCGGTGGATGAGGACATGTCAATCAGAAAAAGGACTGCTATCTGCCGGTCATTGCGCTGTAGACGAATATACAGCCGCTCGGACGGTGAAACCCCGGCCTTGAGATCGGTCACGGCCTCGATCACTGCGTCAAGATCAATCTCATCCCCATCCCGCTGACGCATGACCATGGCCTCGGTTACGCTCATCATCTCGAACTGACGACGAAGACTGATCAACAGCCCCCGGTACTTGGCCAAGGTGTTAGCGACAAAGGTCCCGGCCACCGGCACGATCTGCTTGACCTGCACCTGACACCACTGCTTGCGGAATCCAGCCCGCCGGTAATCCCACTCATCGTAAGCCATAGGCCCCACAGCCAGAGATTCGGCATCATCTTCTTCTCCAACATTAACCACTGGATCCAAACCGCTGCCAGCCCGCCCGACAGCACTGACAATCCACTCGGCAGGAATACGCCCACCTTCGGCCACCATCTCCCGGAGCAAGGCAAAAAGCTCGGCGCTCAACTCAAACTCCAGCCCGCCAATCCTCAACACGCCTTGATTCAACTGCTCCTTGAGATCTTCACTCTCGACATCCGCACCAGGCCTCCCAAGCAGCATCGAACCCTGGTCCTCATCCACTGAGCTGCGGCCCGCCCCGGAGTCCTCCGGATATGCTTCGGCTTCCTCCTTCGGCGTTGTTGATTGCTGGTCGGAGATCATTCGACTCAAGGCCTCGATTATTTTCTCTTGGCGCTCCCCCTGCCTGCGGCAAATACCCTCATAAGCCGCCGCAACCGCCAGTTCCCCCATAAATGCAAGTGACTGGCCTGGCAGATACGGCGCAACCAGCGTCTCCGCAAACTGATACAAGGTTCTGGCAAGAACCATGCTTGCTCCCGCCTCTAGGCCCAGCGCATAATGTTCAGCAACAGCCTCGGCAATCGCTTCAGGTAGAGCCGAAACGCCATCGAAAACACCAACAACTTTCTCCACCACCCAGCGCTGAAGGGACATGACCAGTCCGCCCTGATCAAGAATCTCAGGGACCTGCGGCGTTATCCGAAGCAAACCGGACTTGAGCGCACTTACATCCGCCATCAGCCCGGAGAAATCATGATGCAGGCGAGCAGTGATCCTGATTGCCTCGGCAAGGTAAAAGAGGTCACAGGCCAGCTGCCTCTCGGCAAATCGGTCAAGGAAGGTGGCCACCGGATGCATCTCTTCAGGCCGGTTGAAGTCCTCTCTGCCCCGAAAGGTCCCCAACCGGTCAAGGGCAAGAAGAAAGGTGATGGTGAACTTATAGAACAAAAAATTTTGCGCCTGAGTGGGAAAGGCCTCGACCGCCGCCGGCAGAAAGACCGTGCTGGTGTCGAAGCTCGCCAGTGAAGACGGAGCCAAGGTCACGTCTCGCTCCAGGAGACTACGGGCATATGGCAGGAGCCGATGTTCGACCTCCGCCAAGCGGACTCCGGCCTCCCCCCGGATCTGACAAAGAAAGTTCTCCTCAACCGACTCCAGAAAGAGCTGGGCTTGGCGAAGGCCATCGGCCTCGTAGACATCGAGGGCGGTATTGATCCAGGCCGAAAACTGGGAAGGATGAAGACAAGTTGCGGCCTTGGCGGCCTGACCAACAACAGAGTAATAAAGGGCATAACTGACCGGCCAGACCACCGGCAGATGCCTCAAGGCCTGAGCACGGGCATCAGGAGTCAAATCGGCAAGCTTCTCTGCCAGTTCATCCCGTTCCCAATCGGCTACGCCATCGCCCAAGAACATGGCCAACCGTTGGTTGATGCGCTCAATCAAGGCCTGATCGGCAGACCCGTTCTCTTCAGACACCATCAGCACTCCTCTCTACTCAAAAAATTGCCGACACCATCTCAGTAATGGAGGCCCCAATCTCATGGTCGTCAGTCAGGGCCTCGGTGATAGTTGCCCGGCAGGCCTGACGAGTAGGCACCCCGCTCTTGATCAAAAGAGCGGCATGAATCAGCAGACGGGTGCTGGCTCCCTCCTGCAGACCGGCATCCTTGAGCTGCCGGGTCATAGCCGCCAACCTCACCAGATCCTCGGCGATCTTTAAGGAAACCCCGGCCTCGGTCATCACAATTTCCGCCTCCAAGGAAGCCGGCGGGTACGCGAATTCCATGGCCAGAAACCGCTGACGGGTTGATTGCTTCAAGTCCTTTAAAACACTCTGATATCCTGGATTATATGATACCGCCAGGGCAAACTCAGGCGGGGCGATCAACAGCTCACCCAACTTTTCGATGGGCAGTTCCCGCCGGTCATCAGCCAAAGGATGAATCACCACCATGGTGTCCTTTCTGGCCTCGACAATCTCATCCAGATAGCAGATAGCCCCGGCCCGAACCGCCGAGGTCAACGGCCCATCCATCCACACCGCCTCGCCACCCTTAAGCAGATAGCGGCCCACCAAGTCGCTGGTGGACAGATCATCATGACAAGAGACCGTGATCAATGGCCGTTTAAGCTCCCAGGCCAAACGCCGCATGAACCTGGTCTTTCCACAGCCAGTCGGCCCCTTCAGCATCAATGGAATGTGGTTTTCGTAAGCAGCTCGGGCTATCAGCAACTCCCCTCCCTGCGGCAGATAAAAAGGTTCATCCTTGACCATATGCTTGGCAAATCGCTCGTGTTTCACCCTCATCGCACCATCCTTAATTTTGTAGGTTGCTGGCTTGAAAAAACCTTCAGTTTAAGATTAGAGTAGGCCCTGGTCACGTCCCTGTCAACGGACACCCCTGGATAAAGCGGCGCCCCGCACTCTCTTACTCTCCTTTTTCGTTTGACCCAGACCACGTTCCCTCGTACAATGCCCCGCCATGTCACAGAAACCTTCCGCCATCAATATCATCTGGCTGACCATGATCCTCACCGCCACCGTCACTGCCGCCTATACCGGCGCCATGGCGGAGGTCACCAAGGCCTCGTTTGAGTCAGCCAAAAGCGCCGTCACCCTGGCAATCGGCCTGATCGGACCCATGGCTCTATGGTTAGGGCTGATGAAGATCGCAGAAGCTGGAGGTCTGATGCAGACCGTGGCCCGGTCCCTCCGACCGGTAATGGTCCGTCTCTTTCCCGATGTCCCAGCCGAGCACCCGGCCATGGCCGCCATGATCATGAACATGGCGGCCAATATGCTGGGCTTAGGCAACGCAGCAACCCCCATGGGTATCAAGGCAATGCAGGAACTTGATCGACTCGCCGCAGAGAAAGGCACCGCCACCAATGCCATGTGCCTCTTTCTGGCCATCAACACCTCAAGCGTCACCATCCTGCCGTTAGGGGTGATCACGGTCCGGGCCGCAGCAGGCGCCACGTCCCCGGCCAGCATCCTGATCCCATCGCTTATCGCCACCATCCTCTCCACCACTGTAGCCATCGTGGCCTCCAAACTGCTCTCCGGGCCAGATGCTCCCTTGGTGACAGCACCCTCCGATAATACCCCAGTCGATACTATCCTCCCCGCTGACGAGACCAGTGATCTGCACCCACCAAGCCTGATGGGACGCCTATTCGTGCTGGCCCTGATCCTCGCCTTTGTCGTCGGGGCATGGCTTCAGCTCAGCCGCCAGCCACAGCTCACCCTGCTGTCTACCGCCACTTTCGATGCGGTCTCCAACTGGCTGATCCCGATGCTGATCGCAGGATTTCTGGTCTATGGTTATTTACGGGGAGTGAAGGTCTATGAAGTAATGACTGAAGGGGCCAAGGAGGGTTTTACGACTACAGTAAAGATCATCCCCTTCATGGTGGCGATCTTTGTGGCCATTGGCATGTTCCGGGCCAGTGGCGCCATGGAGATTATGGTTACGCTGCTCTCGCCACTGACCGAATCAGTCGGTATGCCGGCCGAAGCCCTGACCATGGCCATGCTTCGGCCCCTCTCCGGCAGTGGCGCCTTCGGCCTGATGTCGGAGATTGTCACTAAAAGTCCGGACAGCTTTCTGTCCTTCCTGGTCTCCACCATGCAGGGATCAACCGAAACGACTTTTTATGTCCTGGCCGTATATTTCGGCAGCATCGGCATCACCAGAACCCGGCACGCCCTGCCCGCAGCCCTCTGCGCCGATGCCGCCGGGGTCTTGGGCTCAGTTTTGATCTGCCGGTTCTGGTTCAGCTGAGATGACTGCCTTACGACCGATAAGGAAGCATCGCCTGACGACTTGTCCCCAGGACCTCCTCTCGGCCAAAGGTAAATTGCCGGATGATACCGACAAGCTCCTCTGAAGTTGCGGCATTATCCTGAGTCACACGGCTTATCTCCAAAATCGCGGTGTTGACCTGATCGACACCCTGGGCCTGCTCCTTTGACCCTTGACTTATCTCACTGATCAAGCTCCCGGCACGAGCGATATCAGCGCACACCTCGGTAAACTTTGTATTCGTGCTCTGAGTAATCTGATTCCCGATTTCAATCCGCTGCACCGTACTTCCAATCAGGGTTGCTGTATTCTTGGCGGCCTCGGCAGAACGAAGAGCCAGATTCCTAACCTCTTCGGCCACTACCGCAAACCCCGCCCCTGCCTCCCCTGCCCTCGCCGCCTCTACAGCGGCATTCAAGGCCAGCAGGTTGGTCTGGAAGGCAATCTCGTCAATAGTGTGAATAATCTTCTGGATCTCCCGGCTGGCGCTGGTGATTTCGAGCATTGACCGAGTCAGGTCACCGATTGCGGCTTGCACCGTCGTGACATTGCCACTGACCGTTTTGACCAGGGTATCTGCATGACTGGAGTTATCTGCATTTTGTTGGACCATGGCGGAAATCTCAGACATAGACGATGACGTCTCCTCCAGGGCTGCGGCCTGAGCTGAAGCGCCAGCGGAGAGACGCTGTGACGTATCAGCTATTCTGCTCATGATCGCCTTCAGATTAGCCCCCATCTGAGAAAGTGACGCACCAAGAACCCCAATTTCATCCTGATTGGTGACCACGATACTGGCATCCAAATTGCCCTCCCCCAATTCACTGGCAAATTCAGCGCAACGGTTTATCGGCTCGGATATCCGTTTGGCAAGTATCCACAACCCGCAGAAAGCAGCAACAGCAATTATTGCGGTCAAGGCCCAGATAGTGAGAATAATTTTAGTAAGCTGACCCTCAAGGACCGATCTTTTTTCAGCCACCTTACTGTCAATCTCATCAACATAAACACCTGTTCCGATAATCCATCCCAACGCCTTATGCCGCTTAACATAGGAAATTTTTGGCTGTTCACTACTCAAGCCGTCCTTGGTGGGCTTAGGCCAAAGATAATCGACATACCCGCCCTCGGAATTCTCTGTTAAATCCACAAAGGTCGTAAATAGATTTTTGTTCCCCGTAGCGCAATTATATTTACTGGCATCAAGAACCGTATTATTCAACTTAGGCGCGGTAGGATGCATAACCATAGTGGGGATAGGCTTACCTGTGTCATTGACCCAGAAATAGCCAACCCCATGGTCATAACGCATCTTTTCGATCAGGGCGAGAGCAGGAGCCATGGCAGCACGAACCTCAATCTTACCCTGATCCCCTCCTGCTGTACCCCCCTTAGCACTCAACTCCACATAGAACGTATCCAACACCGAATAGGCAATCTCCACCTGATCCTGAAGCGCCACCTTCACCTCAGAAAGGGCATCCTGCCGAAAGGACTCAAGATCACTTGTCATGTTCCGCTTGAAGGAAATAGAGATAAATATGGTGATAAGCAACACCGAAAGAATTAAAACAGAAAACGAAATCAACAAAAATTTCCACCGGATACTTAAACGTGATGAACCCATACCATGCTCCTTTTTTAACAATACATGACTACCAGTACCAGAGATTTTCTTTAAGTATTATTGCTCATCCACAAACGAGAACACAAGGGTTTTTCTTTAGCCATAATAAAAATTACCTTAAGCGACATCGCCCCAGTCAAGCGTAAGCGGATAACTGCCTGTTCGGGTGTATTTTCTCGCTCGGCACCTCTTTTCAACAACCCATACCTCTTATGCCATACACTCTTTTCATCTTCCTTCTCGCCGGGTTCACCCAAGGCGTCTCAGGCTTCGGCGCCGGACTGGTGGCCATGCCGCTCTTGACCCTGGTCCTCGGCATCAAGGCCGCTGTCCCGTTAAGTATGCTGAATGGCTTGATCATCACCGGCTATTTATCTCTGCAGCTCAAAGGCCACATCGACTGGCGCAAAATTCTGCCGCTGCTGATCGGCTGCCAACCGGGAATATTCCTGGGCGCACTGGCCTTGAAAAGCATGAACGCCGACCTTCTTCAACTTGGCCTGGGCGCCTTCATCTCCCTCTACGCGATCTATAGCCTGTCAACTCCCCCCAAACCGCGCACGATTTCCCGGCGCTGGGGCTACGTCGCCGGCTTTCTGACCGGAGTAATCAGCAGCGTTTTCTCTGCCGGTGGGCCACCGGCAGTCATCTATGTCTCCTTAACCGGCTGGGCAAAAGACGAGATCAAGGCAACGCTGTCGGTCTTCTTTTTTGTCAGCGGGATCATCACCGCAATCGGTCATGCCATCAACGGCCTTACCACTCCCGCCGTATTACAACACTTTGCCTGGACCGCCCCCATAACCCTGGCTGGAGTGCTTGCCGGATCCCTACTCTATCGCCGGATCAAGCAGCGAACCTATATCGCCATCATGCTCTGGCTCTTGATCCTCATGGGCGTGATGATGATCGTCATCGCAGGCTACCGTCTCCTCGGCTAGCTGTGATTTGTCATCTTCGCCCCAAGATCTTACAAGAAAATAGCAATTCATCAGGCAATCGGGTATAGTCCCAGAAGTTTACAGTAGAGGCCTGATCACGAAATCCCTCTGCACAAAAAATGCATCATTCCGCTTAGCTCTACGTTGAACCCAAATAACCATGCGCTTTGACACCATTAAAATCCTTGATATGCTGTCGCTGATCCATGAGGATCTCGACATCGACACGGTGGAGCGCCGTTTTTTTGACCTCGCCACTCAAATTTTCCCCTTCGACCGCCTGGCCCTCTTCTTTGTCAAACACAAGAAGGGTGTGCTTCAGGGCAAGCTGAGCCAAGGCTTTTCGGCGAATGAGATCGAAAACCTCAACATACCTATCTCGCGAGACTTCATCCTCAGCAGCCCGCTAATCACCGGTATACCGATATGGAACCAAACCATTGACAGCGACCCCTACATCAAAGGACTGGGACTCACCAACTTCACCATTATCCCGATAATCAACCGCAAACGGGTCTCGTGCTGGGAGGTAACCGCCTGCCGCCAGACCACCTGCCCCGCCTACGGCAACCGCTGGCTTCGCTGCTGGCTGGTCTCTGACCGTCAGTGCAGCACTGGCCAGGGTGTCAGCGACGAGCAGAAACATCAAAAATGCCTGGCGTGCCCGGTCTACCAGGAAGGGAGGGTGGATTGCGTGGAAGGGGTGCTGCTGGCGGACAACTCTCTCTCCGAAAAGCCAATCAGCGATGACACGGTCATGATCCTGTCGCTGATCGGTCACACCGTTGGAGCTGCCATCAATAACTCCAAGCATTTTCAACGGACGCTCATCGACTCAATTCAGGACGACCTGACCTCCATCCCTAACCGCCGCTACTTTAACGAACGGCTGGTCGATGAACTGGAGCGGGTCAACCGTTACCCCAAAGAACCGGCCAGTCTGATCTTTATCGATATCGATTTCTTTAAAGTCGTTAACGATACCCACGGACACCAGGCAGGAGACGCGGTCCTAGTCTGGTTCGCCGGCTTTCTTTCTTCCCAGCTGAGAAAAAGTGACGTTGTCGCCCGCTACGGTGGCGAAGAGTTCGCCATACTCCTGATCAACACCCCCAAAATCCGAGCCATCAAAGTGGCAGAGGAGTTACGTCACGGGATTGAGACCCACTCCGGCCCCGCCACCAACGGTATTAAGATCACCGCAAGCTTTGGCGTCGCCACTTTTGGCGATGACGCCATTAATGTTGACGGACTGATCGCCAAAGCCGACAGGGCGCTGTATTCAGCCAAGGCCCAAGGCCGCAACCGGGTCTGCCACCCAGACTAGAGGAGAACAACAAGTGCCTGTCGTGCCACCCCTGACCGTTGGCATCCTATCCGACACCCACCTCTCCCGGCTGACCCCAGAATTTGAAGCGCGAGCAGAAACCTGTTTTGCTGACTGTTCTGTAATCCTGCATGCCGGCGACCTGACTGACCTCACAATCCTCAAGGCCTTTACCAACCGTGAGGTTCACGCAGTCCACGGCAATATGTGCTCATTTGTCTGCCACAAAGCGCTTCCAGAGAAAAAAGTGCTCCGCTATCGAAACTTTACCGTTGGCCTAATCCACCGGGCAGGCAACACCTACGATTTCGAAGATCAGCTCATCGATCAATTTGAAGACGTTGACTGTATCATCTATGGCCATACCCATCACCCGGTCTGCCACCACCATAGCGGCATTCTGTTCATCAACCCCGGCTCGTTTCAGGCCACCGGCCGTCATGGGCACCCCGGCACTTACGCCATCCTTAAGATCGGCGACACCCTGCGGGCAACTATCCATGAGGTCCCTGTATAAACGAACTTATCGGTTTACAATTGACGGTGAATGATCATACCAATGGCTGATGAGCGCACACTAACATTATCCATCATGTGATAATTCTTGACGATTCTTTTAACCGTAAACCGATAACTGATAACTGATTACCGTTAAACAATGAATACCATCACCCCAACTACCCAATCCACCTCACCTGCCACTATCCCGGCCATGACCGATCAGGCCAAAATCACCCCCATGCTCAGACAGTATCTTGAGATCAAGGCCCTACACCCGGACGCTATCCTCTTCTACCGGCTGGGTGACTTCTACGAGATGTTCTTTGATGACGCCAAAACCGCGTCCCGAGTCCTCGGCATCACCCTGACCTCCCGCAACAGCAAGGACGACGAGAATAAGGTGCCGCTCTGCGGAGTGCCGTACCACGCCGCAGCCAATTATCTCGCCAAACTGGTAAGGGCAGGATTCAAGGTGGCGGTCTGTGAGCAAGTGGAGGATCCCAAGACCGCCAAGGGTGTGGTCAAGCGCGAGGTAGTCCGGGTGATCACCCCTGGGCTGATCACCGAAGAGGGGCTGCTGGACGACAAAAACAACGTCTATGTAGCGGCAGTGGCCCCTCCTGACGTCAAGACGGACGCCTCCTGGGGATTAAGTCTGCTCGACCTGTCAACCGGGGAATTCATGGTGGGAGAATTTGACGATCTCTCAGCAGTGATCGATGAACTCTGCCGCCAGAACCCGGCAGAACTTGTGCTCCCCGCCGGCGACGAGCGAGGGAAAACAATCGCCAAGACCCTGGCCCACACCATGGCCCTGTGCGTGACCGAGCGGCACCAGGATGATTTTCTGCCCCACAGCGCCCGGCACAGCCTCCTGGAGCATTTCAACACCACCAATCTCGCCGGGTTCGGCTGTGAGCAGATGATCGCCGGCGCCAATGCTGCCGGCGCCCTTTTTACCTATATCCGTGATACCCAAAAAGCCGATCTCTCTCACATCGAACGCCTGACCCCGCTCCTGCACGAAAACCTGCTGATCATCGATGACTCTTCCCGCCGCAACCTGGAAATCACCCAGACCATCGTTGGCGGCAAACGCGAGGGATCACTCCTCGCCACCCTTGATTTCACTCAGACCCCGATGGGCGCCCGGCTGTTGAAAAAAAGCCTGCTCTTTCCCCTGCAGGACCCCCGGCAGATCAACCGCCGGCTAGAGACAGTAAACGGCTTGTTCCACGACGCCGAGCTCCGTGACGACCTGCGCTCCCTGCTTACCCGAGTCTACGACCTGGAACGACTAAACAGCCGTTTGGTCCTCGGCAGCGGCAACGCCCGTGACCTTACCGCCCTCAAACACTCACTCGGCCAACTGCCCCAGATCAAGACCCGTCTTGCCGAGATCCAAGTCCCGATCCTAATGGAAATCGCAAGCGACCTGGACCCCCTCACCGATCTCTTCACCCTGCTTGAGGCAAGCATCCGTGAAGACGCGCCGATCACTCTCCGCGAGGGACACCTGATCAAGAGCGGATACAACCAGGAACTCGACGAGATCATCGCCATCCTCACTGACGGCAAGCAGTTGATCCTCGATCTCGAAAATCAAGAAAAAGCCCGCTCCGGAATCAACACCTTAAAAATCGGTTACAACCGCGTCTTCGGCTACTACCTGGAAGTGAGCAAGGCCCAGATGGCCAATGTCCCGGACTACTTCATCCGCAAACAAACCCTGGCCAATGCCGAACGTTTCATCACCCCGGAGTTAAAAGAGTTTGAAGGCAAGGTCTTGGGCGCTCAGGAGAAACGAGTGGACCTGGAACATGAACTGTTCTTAAACATCCGGACGACAGTGGCGGCTGAAAGCGCCCGCGTCCTCAAAACGGCAGCCCATCTTGCCCAGATCGATTTAATGTGCTGCCTGGCCGAGGCGGCTCGCAAGCTCAAATACGTCCGGCCCCATGTGGACAACGGCGAGGAGATCATTATCGAGGAAGGACGACACCCGGTGATCGAAGTTTCACTGCCGCCGGGCCGCTTTGTGCCCAACGATATCCACCTCGACCAGGAAAACCATGAAGTCCTGATAATCACCGGCCCCAACATGGCGGGAAAATCGACGGTGCTAAGACAGACTGCGCTGATCGTCCTCATGGCCCAAGTCGGCAGCTTTGTCCCTGCCGCCTCCGCCAGAATCGGCGTGGTTGACCGGATCTTCACCAGAGTGGGGGCCATGGACAACCTGCGCCAGGGACAGTCCACCTTTATGGTCGAAATGAACGAGACTGCCAATATTCTAAATAACGCCACCGAAAAGAGCCTGGTCATCCTGGATGAAATCGGACGAGGAACCAGCACTTTCGACGGCCTCTCAATCGCCTGGGCTGTGACTGAAGATCTGGTCAACAAAAACGGTCGCGGGGTCAAAACTATCTTCGCCACTCACTACCATGAGCTGACCGAGCTGGCCATGACCAACCAGCGAATCAAAAATTTCAATATCGGGGTGCGGGAGTGGAACAACACCATCATCTTTCTCCACAAACTCCTGACCGGCGGGACCAACCGTAGTTACGGCATCCAGGTCGCTGCATTGGCCGGGGTTCCAGCCCCAGTCATTGAAAGAGCCAAAGAATTGCTGCATAATATTGAAAAAGGGGAATTAAACCAGTATGGTAAGCCGAAGATAGCGCACAGCATCTCGGACAAGACCCCAGACCGTCCTTGCCAGCTCCCCTTATTCGCCGCGACTACCGATCCACTCTACGCGAAATTAGAGGGGATAGAGCCAGACCGCCTCTCCCCAATCGAGGCCTTAACCCTGCTCTATGAATTGAAGGCGCTGAGCGTAACATCCTGACTTTGAAACTAAATATTAATAACGTATTCTTTAATTCCTGTGACAAATAATAAAAACATGGACGTAAACAGATCGATTTTTTACACCGGGATGATCTGTCTGATGCTGGCGTTGCTATCCGTGATTTCGGCATCGCCAACCCACGCCAGCAAACTCTCGACCACCAATAATAAAGATAAGTCCATCACCAAGAGCTACAACCTCGCACTGGCCCGCCACCATAACCTAGAATACAGCCCCACCATGGCCAAAGACCGGGAAAACTGGCTTCTTTGCGCCAAGGCGCTGAAACGGACCTATGCAATTGATCCCACCCACCAGTCAGCACCCATTACCCTCTTCACCCGAGGAGAAATCTTTCGCCAGATGTTCAATAAATTTGGCAACAAGGATGACTTGAACGAGGCTTTATCCGACTACGACAAGGTGGCCAATCTCTACCCCCAGCATGAATTTGCCGATGACGCGCTCTACCATAACGCCAAATTTCATACCGACGAGTTAAAAGATGCCAAAACCGCAACCCTGATTCTGGCAAAATTGATCGCTATTTACCCCAAGGGAGACAGGGCGGAACCCGCTGTCAAAGCGCTCAAAGACTTAAAGGCTTCACTGACCAAAGCCAATGCGGCCCCACCGTCTCCCGACCCTCCTCAAGCCGTGGCGCCCTCCCCACAACCCCCACCAAAACCCGCTCCCACCACGACCATTGGTGGACCCATCGAAGTCGTTGGCCTTCGCCACTGGTCCACCAAAAATTACACCCGCGTCGTTATTGAGACCTCAGCCCCAGTGTCATACCAAGGACACCTCCTCAAAAAAAATAACGACAACCCAAAACGTCTGTATGTCGACCTGAGCAAATGCGCTATCTCTCGCGACCTCCAACAGTCTCTTCCCATCAAGGATGGCCTTCTGCAACAGATGCGTAGCGCCCAGTTCAGCACGGACACCGTTCGGGTGGTGCTTGACGCCCATGCCATCGCTGATTATCAAATATTCAACCTAGAAAACCCCTTCCGCATCATCGTTGACGTCAAGGGGTCTTCCAATGGTAAGGCAGTCACAAAAACAGCCTCCAGCAATACACAGAAAAAAACACCACGCAACCAAGCCAAGACACAAATAAACGTCCCGCCCCCGCCTTTAATCGCTTCCATTCCGGGGGCGCCCTCTCTGGCACAACAACTTGGCTTGGGAATTAAACGGATTGTCCTTGATCCCGGACACGGCGGCAAAGACCCAGGCGCCATCGGGATCGGAGGTCTTAAAGAAAAAGATGTCGTCCTCAACGTCGCCCAAAAAATCGCCCGTAAAATCAGCTCCCAACTGGGGATTGAGGTAGTGCTGACCCGCAACTCCGATGTCTTCATCCCCCTTGAAGAACGAACAGCCATCGCCAACACCAAAAATGGAGATCTGTTCATCTCTATCCACGCTAACGCCGCTCCACGACCGCAGGCTCAAGGGATCGAGACCTACTACCTGGACTTTGCCGGCAATGAAGAGGCCCGCAGCATCGCTGCTCTGGAAAACGCCTCATCATCACGCCAGATCAGCGATCTCCAGAACATCCTGAGCAAGCTGATGCAAAACTCGAAAAAAGACGAATCCGCACGCCTGGCAGGGACAGTGCAGAACACCCTGGTTTCCGGACTCTGCCGTCTCTATCCCCAAGTCAACAATCACGGGGTCAAAACTGCGCCGTTCATCGTCCTGATCGGGGCCCAGATGCCCTCCATCCTCATTGAGGTCGCCTTCCTCACCAACCCGCTTGAGGCGGAACGGCTCAAAAGTGACAAATATCTCGAAGATCTTGCCGATCACATCACCGCAGGCATATCCAACTACTCCTCATCGCTGGCCATGGCCAGACTCTAGGAGCCTGTCGGACTTAGACATAAATCTACTGCAAATTCGTGAAACCGGCCCATATCCCCATGAATTTTCGTTAAATAGCCCTGCTATTCGCCTCAAATTCATGAATATCTGGTCACAATTTCACGAATTTTCGCTACGATTCTCTAAGTCCGACAGGCGCCTAGCCGAGTCAATATCCGTTAATCCGGAACCATATTCCGCCATCCAGAACGCCCACCCTACTCCCCACCCCAGACCATCACGTTAGCCAACCTCCATCTCGCTGAAATAACCCAACAAAACCCCAGTGTCAAAAATTATTTAACACTGGCACCAAAAATGCTTTTGATCAACAGTGAACTACTTTCACACCCCGACCACACGGCCACTGACAGCAACAAAAATCATCACAAGGAACAAAAAAATGAAACCTCACATAGTTACCATAGTCGCCATTGCCTCCCTAGGGTTTGCCCTCACGTGTAACACAGCTTTTGCGGGAAACTACGGAACAAACATCACTATCTTTGACGGCGAGAGAACAAATGAAGGGCTTGTTAACCCTATCTACGAAGACAACGAGACAGAACCGGGGATGGTGCAAAGCCAGGAGTGGGACTTAGAGGGATTTTTTCTCAAAGGTAACATTTTGACCATGATCGGTGGTTTCAATTTCAAAACAGGTGTCCCTGGTTATAATGGACTTAACAGCTCAAAAGACTTCACCTCCGGAGATCTCTTTATCAGCACCAATGCCAGCTATGGCCGCCCCTTAAGCGGAGCAATGTATCTAGTCGGCAGCGCCGGCGAGATCATAACCGATACCAACGGCAACAACGTGGCGTATAACCCGCTGGCGTCGCAGGACGGGAGTAAAAACGTAAGCAGCTCCTTCGGTTACGAGTATGCGCTGGACATTAACTGGGCAGCACTTACCTTCTCAATCGTCCAGCTCAACCCAGACTCCGCAACGACAACGGTCTACTACCATCAAAACGAGGACGGGTCACCATCATCAAACCCTTGGAAATACTTTGCCAATGGCACAATTATCGGCCAACCAGGCACAGTAAACAATCTCAGCATTGTCAATGATTCCGGATTCTCGGGAATGGGCAGCAACAACACCCACTACGCCGTTTCCTTTGACCTCAGTAACTTCTTCTCAGTCACCGGCCTATACGGTCAGGATTTTTACACCCACTTCACTATGGGCTGCGGCAATGACAACCTGATGGGACAAGGAACTGCCCCAGTCCCAGAGCCCGGAACACTGCTCCTCTTCGGAACTGGCCTGGCAGGGCTTGGCGCCTTTGCCCGACGCAAGGGTCTCATCCCTACAAAACTGCATAATCCCGACAAATAACCACCGATCCGTCCACCCAGACCTCCCCTTCTCCACATTCTTCTGCAGCACCACACAAAACACTCTTTAGGCCTCGTCCCCTCCTGGCATATCGGTTCGAAGTGCCAGGAGACCCCCACCAGACATAGAATAAACCACATCATTCCGTGGTGTTGTATCGTTAAACCAGTATCCATCAACAAAAAACGGCTCCCATTCGGGAGCCGTTTTTTGTTGACAAATCATTTAACAAAAGAGTAGACAACAATCCTAGTGTTTACTGAGCCTACCAATAGTACTGACATCAATCAGTCACATACCAAAGGCAAAAAACTCCACAACACCATGAAAATCCTCTTTGCCGAAGACAATGCCGCCTTCAGGCTCATCCTGAAAAACCAGCTTGAATTCATCGGTCACCAGGTCGTTATGGCGATCAATGGTCGGCAAGCCTTATCTTTAATCCGCGAAACCAAACCGGAACTTATCATCTCCGACATCCAGATGCCCGAAATGGATGGATACCAACTCTGCGAAGCAGTCCACGCCGACAACTCACTCTCTCAGATCCCGTTCATCTTCTACACCGGCACCTTCCTCTCCCCGGAAGATGAAACACTAGCCCTCGCCTTGGGGGCCGACCGCTTTCTCAGAAAACCCGTTGAATTAAAAACAATGCTTCAAGAAATACAGCTCGTTGTTGAAAAAAAACAATCGGAAAACCACCCCCCACCCCCTTTGCCCAGCAAAGAGACACAAACCCTTTACCAAAAAACTATCTCCCGAAAACTCAACAAAAAGCAGGCCGAATCATCCCTCTACCGGGAAATAGTCAACCAATGCCATGAGGCTATCGTCGTCGTCGACCAGGCAGGCCATCTGATCCTCCAAAATCCGGCCCATCAACACCTCTTCAATCTGTGTAATCCACCATCCGACTGGACACCAGCCCAGACCCTGGGAGAGGAACCGTATCGGCAGATCCAAGACATCAGCAATCAGACCGGCCACTACCACGGGGAATTGCTTCGTCCGACCAACCACTTACCAGAAATCTACCTGGAAGTAACAGCCTTTGCCATCGCCGACAACGGTGAAGAAACAGCCACTGTCCTCATCCTCCGAGACGCGACCGACAAAAAGCAAGAG
Source organism: Desulfobulbaceae bacterium (assembly GCA_013792005.1). Classification (NCBI taxonomy): domain Bacteria; kingdom Pseudomonadati; phylum Thermodesulfobacteriota; class Desulfobulbia; order Desulfobulbales; family Desulfobulbaceae; species Desulfobulbaceae bacterium. The sequence continues at coordinate 6,872 of VMSU01000098.1, read as the reverse complement.
GAAAACGAAAAAAAAATCCTCCAGGCCCAACTGATCCAAGCCCAGAAGATGGAAGTCGTCGGCCGCCTAGCCGGAGGCATCGCCCACGACTTCAACAATATTTTAAACGCCATCCTTGGATATAGCGAACTGGCACTCCTTGACCTGCCAGAAAACAACCCTGCACACAACTCCATCAAGATCATTCAATCATCCGGAGAACGCGCGGCGCGACTTGTACGCCAACTCCTGGCCTTCTCCCGCAAGCAGATCTTAAAGATCGGTCCTGTCAGCATCAATCAGATCATTGGCGACCTAAACAAAATGCTGTCCCGCCTGATCGGAGAAGACATAAAACTCCAACTGCATCTAGCGCCAAACAACTACGAGGTCATGGCCGACGCAGGTCAAATCGAGCAGATCATCCTCAATCTGGCCGTCAATGCCCGAGATGCGATGCCGACAGGGGGCAACTTATCCATCAGCACCGACCGGGCCGAAATAGGAGATGACACCCCGTACCTTGAGCTGAACCCCGGCGCCTACATCACCGTTTCAATCACTGACAGCGGAAGTGGCATGAACAAACAGACCCTCGACCGAATCTTTGAGCCCTTTTTCACCACCAAGGAGATCGGCAAGGGAACCGGACTTGGCCTGGCCACCGTCTTCGGGATCATCAAACAGCATCACGGACATATTTCCGTTGACAGTCACCCCGGTCACGGCACGACCTTTACGCTCTTTCTGCCAGAGGCAAGCTCGACGAATGCCGCAACCGCCGAAACTCTCCGCACCCCTCAAACCTTAGCCCATGGCGAAGAGACCATCCTGGTGGTAGAAGACGACACCTCGTTCCGCAATCTGTTAATCGAAGTCCTAACCCAATTGAGCTATACCGTCATTACCGCCCCGGACGGCACCGACGCCATTCGCCATATCGAAGAGCACCCACTGCCCATCGATATGCTGTTGACCGACGTTATTCTGCCAGGACACAATGGACGCCAGGTCGCCGAGGCCTTCACCAAGAAATACCCGACCGCCAAAATACTATTCATGTCCGGCTACACTGACGACATCCTCTCCCCCTATGGCCTTCACCGAGTCAACTTCATCCAGAAGCCCTTCTCGCCATTGACCCTGACTGTAAGAATCCGCCAACTTCTGGACCAGAACTCGCCAAAAAAGTTCACTCTGTTCACGACTCCTCAATCTGTCGGCGACACTGCATAAGCTGCCGCCCCTTAATTTCCACCATATCCAGATCATAAATGTCCTGAGGAAACAACATTTCCGCTACCCCGGAATCAAAGACCCGCTTGATCTCGTACTCGTCGTGGGAAATGTCCCGCTGATAGATATAGTTCAGATAGGTCTTGTTGCTGTGAATGATAAACTCCACCCGCATTCCACCCATCCGGGCAAAGAACTTGAACATCGGGGTCAATGCAGAACTGCCGATATTCCCCCCCTGATGGCGCCCTCCTGTCAGGGTATCGGTAATCTCCTCCAGGGCCATAAACGAATCGGCACGCAAGGCGCTCTTAGTCAAGTGGGCGAGAAAGAGTTTAACCTCGGCTACCGAATCGAGAACCGCCATCAGCCCAAGCTCGTCGTCAACCGCCACCGCCGGATTCTCCTCTCCCTTGCGCAGCAACTTCAACACTTTGGCCTCTGGTGGCTTCTTGCGAATCGTGACATAAATGGGAATCTCACGGCTACCAACCTGAAACCTGCGACGCTTGATCAAGGTTAGTTTCTGCCCCGGCTTCCGCACAACTGCCCGTGCCTCCTGCGGGGTGATCACCCGTACCGACTGACAGGCGAACTCCTTGGGATCATGCTGACTCAGCAGATACGCCACTTCCAACTCACCGATCTTGCTGCGCTGACTCCAGACCTTGTCGTTTAAAAAGTTAAGAAACTCATAGAACTTGCTCTCGATCCCAGTTTCTCGCTCCCGCTGATCAATGGAACCAGCAAGACTCATCAGGATCAACTTCCGCTTGGCCTCAAAGCGGGCCTTTTTATGGTAGCGGTCATCAAAGATAATCAACAGCAGATCCACTGGACTCGAAATCGCGTCAATCTCATTGGTCATTTCGATATTGGAGGCGAAACTGGCCATGACCTTAGCCTTGAGAAAACGAATTACCCCATCGGCAGTCCGCGAATAACCTCCCACCGTAGAAATTATCTCCCGTTCATTACCATCCAGACCGAACATATTGCCCAACAAGACAAAGCAGCGGCGGTTGACTTCCTGCCGCCGGTCACGGTCATGAATCAACTGCTGCACCTCGGCAAAGCTTGAGACCTGCAAGAAATCAAAAATCTGGCTGCGAATAGCCCTGAAACGGGTCACCATCCCGGCCTGACGCATCGCCTTGCATAACAAACGGTTATCATTAGAAAAAATATTGACGTCCGGTGGATGATGCAGCGTGGCGAATGGTCCCTGCTGATCAAGGAGTGGGAAACTCATCCTGTTCTTCATGACAACAACCCCATGAGGTAAAAAAAGCCCGCGTTAACGGCTGAAAGAAAGGGAAGAAAGCGACAACACCGGAAAACAGATCAACACAACCTGATAAAATTACGAAAAAACACCTCAAACTCTCTGGCCATCTGGCCATGATTCTTTCTGGATTCAGCCAAGATCGCAAGGGGGTTGACGAATTTTCCATTCAATGAGTTAACCCACTTACTATCCTTTTGCCAATATTTTTCAACGTCTTCATGCGATCCGGCATGGTTAACAAACTGCACACCGATGATATGAGGCCGACCAGGAATAGAGATGGCCTCAACCTGACATTCAACCGAAGTCGCAAGCACCGACAAACTCTTGGGCAACGGTTCCAACACCGAATGATCGTGCCATTTAAAAAACGACATCATGATTGGCAACCGTTTAAACACCGGATGCTCCCGGCCATGCCTGGTCAGATGCCCCTCCACGAAACCGATACTGGCACAATAATTTCTCCCAATCCTCGCTCCTTGCGCCTCAGCCAACAACAGGTGGCCTAAACCAAGACCTAAGTAAGGCCGGTCTGCGGCAAGCCATTGACGAATGAAAGCCAGTTCATGCTCCAAGAGTTCCATGGATCTCGAATGATCATCGAGCCGCCCGCCGATGACGATCAAACCATCATAAGCTGCAAAATCCGGGAATTTCCGTTGCCAGACCTTCACCGTTTCCAGTTCAACCTTGAGGGCTTTGGCAGCCTGCTTCATAAACAAGCCAGGACCTGTCCATACCGCATGCTGCAAGAGTAGAAAACGCTTCGCCATGATTGTTAGGTCCTAAGATTATTCCCTGTCCCAGCAAAGCACCACCAGGCGCTGTTTCCCCAGCTAACATCTCAAAACGGGCAGCGGAGTGATACCCCTGCCAGAACAAAAAGTTTACCGTACCCACAATGGTCAAGAATCGAGGTGACAGCACTGTTCACGGCATCGCCCCGCCACCTCGAAAAAAATCTTGATCAAATGTAACTATCCAGCAACACCACATCTGCTTTGTCATAAGCCTGCTCACATAGACGGGCTATAGTTCGCAGGCTTATTTCGCGCATCTGTAGCGCTGCTGAATAGTTACAGTCCCGACATCTGCTTGTTTTGCGGATTGAGCTGGATAGTTACGATCAAAACGCCATGGACACCGTGACTCCACCGTAGACAAAGTTATCCTTGCCACTCATACTTGATGACTCAATCAGATCGCCGGCCTTGCTGCTTAAAGGAAACGAATAATTTACCCCGGGAGTGACGGCGATATATTCACCCACCGGAATAGTTATCGAAGCGGTAAGCAGTCCATCATGAAAACCACTATACTCGTTACCGGTTCCAGCAAACGATGAGTCTACCTCCTCGATATCATCAACGTCATCGGCTGACAGATAGCCCACCTGAGCGCCCAAATCTAGCCCGATCTTCTCGGTAAGCGGCACACTGTGCGATACCCCAAAGGTCACATACCAAGCCGGGGCGTGATCAAAGTCACGATAGACGGCCACGGTCGGCGCTAAGATGGTATCCAGGGATGCCTTGGCAAAAATCTCCTGAGTGTCTTCAAACCCATCAAGACCATAATAGATATACCCTGCAGTCATACCTACCGGGCCGACGGTCCAGTCATAGGCCAGAGTGAAATCGGTCTCGTTCCAGGCATTAGTCGTCGATACCGTGGGATCTGCGGAGTAGACGTCAGTATCCACATTCCCCCAGACATTGGCGGAGAACCCCTTGTAACCCACAGTCATCGACGGCTGAATAACGATGCTGTCCTTGCTGTACTCAAACCCCCGCCAGACATATTTGCTCAAGGCGCTGACAGAAAGGTCCGCTGTCGGCTTTTCCTCCTCAGCCATTGCCACGCTGCCAAACTGCACCATCCACAATACCCCCAAAACTGCCAAACTGATCTTTTTCCGTGTTTCCATAGTGCTCTCCTTTCCCTTTCGATGATTGCCCGGAGTACAAATCCCCCCGGTTTAAAATATGGTGAAGTGTTATGACTCGTTGCAGAAGCCCTCCACCACGAATGAAGGGCTTTGCTAAAGACATCAAGCCTGCTTTGAACCCATCTGAAAATCAAAATAGGCATGCCCCCCATGTTCGGCGATATCAAGACCCTCGATCTCCTCTTCTGCTGAAACCCGCAGCCCAACCGTAGCCTCTATAACTTTAAATATGACGAAACAACAACCAAATGACCAGATAAATGCGGAACCAATGCCGAGGAGCTGGACTCCAATAAGTTTGGCGGTGACGCCCTCAATATTAAAGAGGGCTGCAGCTAACGTCCCCCAAGCCCCATTGACCCCATGAACTGAGATAGCGCCAACCGGATCATCAATCCCGATCCGATCAAAAAACAGCACCGCAAACACCACCAACACCCCGCCAATAGCACCAATAATTATAGAACTGGTCGGAGTGACATTGGCACATCCCGCAGTAATAGCCACCAGACCGGCTAACGCCCCGTTCAGACTCATGCCAATCTCCGGCTTCTTGAAGATGAACCAGGAGGTCAGCATCCCGGCGCAGCAGCCAGCTGCCGCCGCCAGATTGGTATTAACAAAGATCATAGCAATACTAGTATTAGCTGCTGTGGTAGAACCTGGATTAAAACCGAACCACCCTAACCATAGAATAAACACCCCGACTGCGGCCAAAGGAATATTGTGCCCTGGAATGGCCTTGACCTTACCATCTTTAGCATACTTACCGATACGTGGCCCAATAACCAAGGCGCCTGCCAACGCGGCCCAGCCACCGATGGAGTGAACAACGGTTGACCCGGCAAAATCGATAAACCCAAGTTTCCCCAACCAGCCATCGCCATGAAAGAGGTTCCCCCATGCCCAACTGCCAAATATCGGATAGACAAAGGCAGAAATCATTCCGCTGTATATAAAGTAACTCACAAACTTGGTCCGTTCCGCCATGGCGCCTGAAACAATAGTGGCTGCCGTGGCAGCAAACACCACCTGAAACATCCAGAAGGCAAGCACCCACGGGTCCCCGCCAACAGTGAAATCACTCAAGAAGAATCCGTCGGTCCCAAACCAGCCGGTGGTTGTTTTGCCAAACATCAAGCCAAAACCGATTGCCCAAAAGGCAAGTGAACCAACTGAAAAATCCATCAGGTTTTTCATCATGATATTGATCGCGCTTTTGGCCCGGGTAAAGCCTGCCTCAACACAGGCAAAACCAGCCTGCATAAAAAAGACTAACGCGGCGCACACCAGAGTCCAGACATAGTCCATATTAGTCTGAGCTCCTTTAATCGCCTCAGCGTTCGACGCAAGTGTCGGCACAGCCTCATCTCCTGCCCAAGCCAGTGCCGGCACAGCCAGCAGTGCCAGAATTATCAATAGATTATTTTTCATTAGATTGCTCCATCGAGTATTTTTGTACCGAAGCTTAGGCCTCGAAATAGATTTTTGATTTTACCACTACCCAAGAAATCCCTGCTGGTTCCCTAGATTGCAGTGTTACCTCTTTCTCCGGTTCGAATCCGCACCACTTCCTCGACAGGCAACACAAAAATCTTACCGTCACCAATCTTGCCGGTCCGAACACTATCCATGATAACCCTTACCACTTCGTCCACCCGCTCCTCCTCCACCACAATCTCTACCTTGACTTTGGGGATGAAATCGACCACATATTCAGCGCCCCGATAGACTTCAGTATGCCCCTTCTGACGCCCGAACCCCTTGACCTCACTCAAGGTCAATCCATTGATGCCCAAAGTGGCCAACGCCTCCTTCATCTCATCAAGTTTAAATGGTTTAATAATTGCCTCGATCTTCTTCATAGTGTTCTCCCTGGTTTGCGGCCCATGTTCCTGATGCACGTTGCCACTTTGTGCAAATCCAGGACACTGCCGATTAACAAATTGCATCCACATGAAGAATACAAAAGCAACAATCGTTCCTATTTTAAATATTTTTTATAAAAATCGCTTATTATCTTGATAATACGTTATTAATTTTATTAATAGTCTCGCGACATCGCCGGTCATCATTTATTATTTTATTACATTTATGTTATTATTTTAGACTATCAGCAACATAAATGTACACATACCACTCACGCACACCCACTTACATCACCACACCCCTCAGGGATGGCAGAAACAAGGAATCCACCCCACCAACAATCATTCACCCCAGAATCATCGGCCCAAAGGAAATCGGCAATTATTAATATGCCGCTTATCAACTCTCAGTAACTATCCACCTTCTGACCCAGAAAGGTGCCGAAGCCCAGAACCGTAACTGTTCAGCAGTGCCGCAGATGCTAGGCATCGGCCTGCGATGTGTGCTTTTCGCACATGAGCAGGCCGATAACAACGCAGATGTGGCACT